>JAEZKW010000194.1 GCA_023415375.1 Bacillota bacterium | reverse complement strand
ATATCACTCCCTTAAGTATTTCATTTTCATATAACTCTATTAATTTAAAATATATCCTTTTTCATGGATTCTCTTTCCAATTGCTAATGATGGATTCTTGCTGTATAATTGAATCGAACACATATTCGGATGAGAGGTGTAAATATGGTCGAAGAAATTGGCGAGAGTATTGATGTAGTAGCGGCTTTCACAGATGGAAAGATTCTGCCAATTATATTTTCTTGGCGTAATCGTCGATACAGCAATTTAAAAGTAGCTAGCTCATGGAATACATCCATTGGGGATGCTAAACAGGTCCATATTTCGGTAACAAACGATAGCCCTAATCTCTATGAACTATGCCTCAATACTAGAAATTTTAATTGGAGTTTGATCAAAGTCTACCATGAATAATTGGCTGGGGCGGCTCATTTTCCATATTGATGCCGATGCCTATTTTGCATCAGTTGAACAAGCGTGCAATCCATTCTTGCGGGGGAAGCCGGTTGTCGTTTGCGGGCAGCCCATTAAAAAAGGTATTGTCACCGCTGCATCCTATGAAGCTAAAAAGTTGGGCATAAAAACGGGTATGCCTTATTTTGAAGCAAAACAGCTCCTGCCACAAGGGATCTATGTTCCCGGAGATATTCCGAAGTACATTGATTTTTCAATCAAGCTTTTAAAAATATATCTCGATTATACCCCAATCGTTGAGCCATATAGCATAGATGAGGTATTCCTCGATTTGACCGGTCAATCAAATCCGAAGGCGATTGCTACCGAAATAAAGCAGCGGGTCCATACTGAAACAGGAGTCACGGTATCAATTGGGGCCGCTTCTAACAAATTGGTGGCTAAAATTGCCTCCGATTATCAAAAACCGAATGGTCTTTGTATCATAAAGGCCGGGGAAGAGGAAGCCTTTCTTGCACCACAACCCGCCAAGAATTGTCCGGGGATTGGACGTAAAACCACGGAAGCTTTGGCGAAAATGTTAAATGTTCATACTTTTGCCGACCTAGTCAATGTCCCGGAAGAAAAATTACGGCTCTTATTCGGTATTAATGGTTCAAAGCTTTATTTGGCAGCGCGTGGAATTGATGACTCTCCAGTCATTGCCCTTGATAAACTGCCTCAGGAAAAGAGCATGGGCCATGAAACCACTTTTCCAGATTGGATTTCTTCAAAGGAGCAATTAAAGAGCATTATTTGGGAACTTGTCGCGAAAGTTTCTTTCCGACTCCGGGAGAAAAAGCTATTGGCCCAGGGCGTCAGAATTCGAATCAAAACTGAAAGCTATGGAAAACCGCCTAAAAGTCATGACCGAAAGCTGCCTCGAGCCACAGCCAACGAAAAGGAACTGGCTAGTATAGCGATAGAAATGTTTTTGAAATATTGGAATTATCACGCAATCAAGGGAGTCGGGGTGACAGTCTATAATTTGGTATCCCTAGAGACTACCGGCGAACAGCTTTCCCTTTTTGATCCTGATTCTATGCTTGATACAAATCTGGTCGCCGCAATGGATGCATTGAAGCAAAAATATGGAGCAGGGATCATCATGCATGGAACGAACTCTATTATAAAAGAAACTACCTTAAAAAGGGGAGAAACCATTGGGCCAAATATCCGTGGGAACTTGCGGCTTTAGTTATGCTGACTGGAAAGGTGTTTTTTACCCGGAAAGCATTAAACAAACAGCGATGTTATCCTTTTATGCTTCAGAATTCAATGCGGTGGAATTGGATTTTACCTATTATGCTATGCCCAATGCCCGGAATATTGATGCTATGGCCAAGAAAACCCCTGATAGTTTTATTTTCAGTGTTAAGGCTCATAAATCAATGACCCATGAAAGGACATTGAATCCGGAAGAAGACCGGAAGAACTTTCAGAGTTTCACCTTGGCAATGGAACCGTTGATCGCTACCGGAAAACTGGGGTGTGTTTTAGTTCAATTTCCCTGGGGGTTTAAGCGAACTTCAGAGAATGAATCATACTTAGATTTCGTCCGTGAAGAACTCGGAGATTTACCGGCGGTTATCGAATTTCGAAATATAGAATGGGTGAAGGACGAAGTATTTATAAAGCTTGAGCGGCTTAATCTAGGGTTTTGCTGCGTCGATGAACCAAAGCTAAAAGGATTGTTTCCTCCATTATCGAGATGCACCTCCGATATTGCTTATCTTCGTTTCCATGGGAGAAATGCCGCTAAATGGTGGAATGCAAAAGAGGGATGGGAACGCTATGATTATCAATACGCAAAAAGGGAATTAGAGGAATGGGTGCCGAAAGTATTAAAGCTTTCAAGTGAAACTCAAAAAACCTTTGTGCTTTTTAACAATCATCATGCGGGGCAAGCTGTGGTGAATGCGAGAATGTTGAAAGAACTACTCGGATAAATTGAACAATAAGGAGCGGTGTCATGGAAGCTTTGATAGTCGAATTCCATGAGGATGGTACCGTTTCCGAAAATTTTGATAAGCTGACATGTGCAAAATGTGGGGAATCATTGGAGCTGTATGAGGTTTATGAGGGCAAATTTATTATTGTTTGTTCCCATACCGCAGAAAACCCAGAGCCATCCGAGGCGGGGCATACTAGTTTGAAATTGAAAACCTAAAACTACGGGGTAAAGTCTATGATAATCTTTAAAGGGAGGTAATAGAAATTTAATTAACAAAAAAACATTTAAAAAATATTAAGAAAATATGAGAATATCTATTCCAGCTAATCTTGAAAATGAATGATTGAAAAAATTTGGAAACCCAACAACAGATGGTGATGGACATGTTTTCGAGTATACTGGACAAGATATTTATGAGCAGTTACGGAAATTAGTTCAAATAAATAAGAACACCACTAAGTGTTCATTCGTAAGAAAGCTTAAACATAATTTTTACTTTACGGGTACGGTCATGCTGGGATTACCCAATGTTTAAAAACTTTTTTAATTGAGGTGAGAGCATTGAAGATAATAGATTCACATGCTCATATAGGAAAAATTGGTTGTTATTCAAGTGATGCTGCTATGTTACAAAAAGCTATGGATTCTTTTGATGTACAAACCGCAATTATATCCAATATGTCTGCTAATGAATTTGACTGTGATGGCAATGACATTTCAAATTATAAGAATCAAATTGAAATGAACAGGGAGATATCGGCGGTTTGCAGACTAAATCAGGAAAAGTTTAAGGGTTTGTTTTGGATCAGACCTCACCATGAAAAATGCAATTTGGAAGCGGAGGCGTTTTTAAAAGAGAACAAAGATATCTTTGTTGGCTTAAAGGTACATCCTAAAGGGGCAAATTTGAAATTTACATATGAAAACTATCATGATTATCTTAATCTATGTAAAAATTTAAATTTACCTTTTTGTATTCATACGGAGCAGGACGGTTTTTCTAATATAGATTATGTTTATGAAGTAGCATGTGAGTGTCCGGATATCAACTTTATTGCTGTTCATATGAATTTAGGAAGTGATCATAATGAGGCTTTTGAATACATAAAAAGTCTTCCTAACCTGTACGGTGATACGACATTGGTGGGACTTCAAGATGTAATATTCGCATTGCAATATTGTGGGAGCGAAAAAATTCTGTTTGGTTCTGACGCAGCAATATTTGGAGAGAACAGTTATGAAAGATACCGGAATTATATTGAAAGACTACCGGTTTTATTCGCATTGAACGATATCGATAATTTGTTTTGGAAAAATTCCGAAAGGCTCTTTAATTTATAAGGAGGCATATATGAGAAAAATATATCCACGAAGCCATGATACTGAAACGGTATATCTTAAAAGTGTTATAACCAATCCGAATATCATTGTAGGCGATTATACGATGTATAATGATTTCACGTCAGATCCTGCCGGTTTTGAAAAAAACAACGTTTTATACCATTATCCCGTTAATAAAGATAAATTGATTATTGGGAAATATTGCTCCATTGCCTGCGGAGCAAAGTTTATTTTCACAAGTGCCAATCATTCCATGCACTCACTCTCTACCTATCCGTTTCCCATATTCTTTGAAGAATGGGGATTGGATGGTAAGGACATAACGAAGGCGTGGGATAACAAAGGCGATATTATTATTGACAACGACGTCTGGATTGGTTATGAAGCGGTGATTTTATCGGGAGTACATATAGGTGATGGTGCAATTATAGGGACGCGTGCGGTGGTAACGAAAGATGTCCCACCTTATACAATTGTCGGCGGTGTTCCTGCCAAAGAGATTCGAAAACGTTTTGATGACCAAACTGTAGAAAAACTTTTAGAGCTCCAATGGTGGGATTGGTCTTGTGAAAAAATTAAATCAAATCTACCTGCTATCATGAGTGGTCAAATTGAAAAATTACGTTAATATAAATTCCATATTATCCCAAACATAGACGAAACAGGACCTCAAAACCTCTAAAAAGCATATAACGTCCAAATTTTATTTCAAAGTTTCATTAAGAACGCCGCACATTGAGTATATATACATAAAGAAAGACACTAGATTTTTCTAGTGTCTTTAGTTGTTTAGTATAGATAAGTATAGACCTGGTTTTTTTTATTACTCCGTTTCACTCCATCGCCATTCCCAATTATTTTTATAAAGGTCGACCAATTGCCGGTTACCCCGAAGAATCAATTTTCCGCATTGTTATTCTCAGCCGCTTTGGTAAAATTGAAACTCCCGGTTATTACATCGGCTCGGTCAATATGTGTATGAATTCCGGCGTTAGTTAAGTCAGTGGGTTTTAGGGCTGTTCTTTTATTTCCTCAAATGGACAATCCGCTCTAATATCATGGATATTGTATATTGTTTCTAAACTCATTCCACAGTATGACCTTTCATATTCGGTGTAAAAATCATTGATATAACGGGCTAAAAAATAGCACTTAGCACAGCAAGTAGGTTTCAAATTAGCCACTCCGATTTAAGATTTTTATCATGTTCTTCAATTTTTCAAGGCTTTAATCTCCTTTTAAATTTTCTTCAATACTGGCCATGATTTCTAAAACTCTATTATAAGCAAATTGATTTACGGGCGCCATTTGATGGACTTTATCTTGAAGCTCTTCTTTTAAAGTTTCCCATGCTGCTTGATAATCCATGATTACGTCTCCTTATTTTTAAACGAGGCTGTTTCTATTGAAACAGTCTTTTTTAACATACTGATCTTAAAGAGAGCTTAAGATTGAATTCCTAGTTCGACATTCTTGTTTGATCCCCTTTGTATTTGCAATCGGTCGCGAAAAAAAGTTCGATAAGCCGCTGTTTATCGCAATTTGGTACGGCCTAGAGGTAAGAGTTGGTTCGTAAATTACCACACATTAAGCTTGTTTGAGAATAAGGTTCATCATCGGAAAATTTATATGAGTTTAAATCAATTCATTCATTTTAGAGGTACCCAAAAGAATGGCTATGTTTATAATATTAAGGCAGTAAAAATAGCCTAACCGGAGCCGGTCCGGTTCTTATTAAAAAGCAGGTGATCATATGATTGTCACGACTAAGCATTACAACACTGTTAAATGGGCCATACATATATCAGCCCTGGCCCTGTCATGGCGAATGGTATTCGACACGATGACCAAAATGTCAACCGCCCCATTCTGGCAAGCTTTCTTTGGGTTTGGTGCGGTATTTGTTGAGTTATTTGCTCAATTTGATTGGGGCCTGGCTCTGGCATGTGCAAAAGCGAACCTTTTTTGGAAAGCATTCTGGCTCAGGGCAATATATTTGATATACATCGTTATCTTTGCTTTTCTCTCGGCTGTTGGTACTTTTTCAGGTCAGGTCAATAAAAGTGAGCAGATATATAGTCAAGCTGATTTTGATAAAAGTAACCTTCAAGATAAAATCAAGCGGGATGAAGCACAGATCCAGAATAAAAGCGATGAGCAGAAAATAGAGTTTGCCGACCATGGCCGGGGGCCTAAATATAATCAACTTCAAAAAGAAATTGATAATCTTAAGGCCGAGCAAGCCGGATTTGAAACCGATTTAAAAAAGGCTTCAATGATAACCATTCATAGTGAAAAAAGCGTCTTTGATAGTATGCACGATATGATCCCGAAAGTACCGGCTAATGGATTTAAAATGGCTTTCTTTGCCGCTTTGATGCTGATGATTTATACAGCCCTCATTTTAACACCATGGAAGGTAGATCCGAAGATATTAAGTGGAGATGATGATTCGTCCGAATCGTCAGAGGTAGCATCAAAGCCGCAATTTAAAAAGCCCAAACCGTCTGATGTTACAATACCTTTGTACGAAGTACGGTCAAAGGTGTCCGAGGTTACATCAGAGCTGCCCGAAAAATCAGCGGTTACCTCAGACATGTCAATCGTACCTCCAAAAGAACTTACAAAAGACCAAAAGAAAATTAGATCGCCCAATCTCTGTATGATGCAGAAGACGAAGCAGACCCGTCCTAAAAATTGAAGGATTTTACTAAAGCCCACCGTGATATTATGGGCAAGGGAGTTACTTGGAGAGAGTTTTTAAGATATAAGGAAATATTGGAGCAAATTGGGGCCGTGTCCTTTGAACCGGGCAAGAAAGGGATGGGGAAATGGCCGAAGAGGAGAATTGTTGACGATGTGACAAATAGGGGAGTATAAATTTACCCCGGCCAGAGTGAGTGGTCGGGGTTTGTTTTTAACAGTACATCGTTGAAATTGCATCTTTAACCGGGCAGTTTTTGGTATTGCATTCGCTCTCGCCCGGGCAAGTCGCAGAAACTAATTTATGTTCACTATTATTGTAATGAACTGTAACCGTTTGACCTTCAGGAAATACCGGGCAACTTCCTTTAAAAAATCTAGTTATAACATTAGACATATTATGTTTGCGCTCCTTTGTTCTTAAGCTGAATGTATCCTATTATAACATCAATTATACTTTCGTAGAATCCTGAAAATCGTGATCTAATCCTGCTAATCATGGTCAAAAAAATACCCTCCCCGGTGGTTTCCCAAAGGGGAAGGCGGATGAAGGTTTTAAATCAATTTAAAGAATTTTTTGATACATCCGTTATAATGATCTGGAAATCTCCTTTCGCAGTTTTCGGCAAAAATTGGAGGCATTCAAAACCAAAATCGCCCTCCAACATATGCTTGTCCGAGCTTTTTTGGCGGAGTTTGAGTCTTTATCCTCTGATTTTGAGTCTTCAAAAGGATTGTTTGATGCTTCATTACAGAAAATTGGGTCTACATCATCCAAATTTGGTGTTACATCAATTAATAATGAGTCTACATCGGCGAATGTTGGTGCTACATCGGGTGAATTTGAGTCTTCATCGGAGAACATTGATGCTTTATCATTCAAATCTGATGCTTCATCATCCAATTTTGGGTCTTCATTATATCATTATGGTGCTACATCAATTAAGTCTGAGTCTTCATCATTAACGATGGTGACTCATCACTGATGTTACAGGAGTAAAAATATTCTTCGCATTGGTTATCGGTTGCGGTACATATCATGATTCAAACCCTGCGCGTTTACGCGACTTTAGCCGAATACTGTAAGCTATGCTTCAGCATAGCTTAGCCTTAATTGCTGCCTTTGAGTTTGAATCCCCCGGTTCTGAGATGGCGAGGGAGAGAGGAAAAAAATTTAATCAATTTTGCAATTCAGATAGTTTCTTTCAATCTCTACCGTAAACAGTTTTCTTCGAATCATCCAATTCTTTGTAACGAGTCCTTCTTTAGGAATTTTGGCATTTTGAGGACTCACTTCTTCATTAATATTAGCAATAACGTCGCTTTCTGTCCCATACCGACTAAGGCGTTTGTATAAAGGATGGTGTTTCATGTTGCTGATCCGGTAAAAAATCCGGCCGTAATTCCATAAATTGATACCCATCAATAAAACGATAAAAAATAGCCTTTGATTGATTTCATCGTGATAGTCGCCGTATAGTCAGAGTCATTCCTTTATAATAAAAATACACAATTTCCAAATTGGGAAAAAGAACAGCAAGATGTTTTTATATATAAAACAAAAGTAAAAAGGCCGGATTCTAAGAAAATTCATTCTTAAACTCCGGCAACTTTCAGTACTTATACTCGATTGGCTTATGAATGAATTGAAGCCAATTCTTTCAGCTTTTTAATATCTATATTACGGATGGATACCGTTCTTTATCCAATCTTCTCCTCCGAATCCTCCAGAAACTTAAACTGAGCTGTAAATAATTCATAATACTTGCCTTTCAGTTGCAATAGCTCCTGATGAGTGCCGGACTCAATAATACAGCCATCATCGATCACCATAATCCGGTCGGCGTTTTGAATGGTAGAGAGCCGATGGGCGATGACGAAGGAAGTCCGCCCCCTGAGTAACCGGGCAATCCCTTGTTGCACCAGACGTTCAGTATGAGTATCGATTCCGGCAGTGGCTTCATCCAGGATCAATATCCGGGGATCGGAAAGCAGCGCCCGAGCAAAAGCGATTTGTTGGCGCTGGCCGAAAGATAACCTGGAGCCCCGCTCATTAACATCCGTATCGTAGCCCCGTTCCAGCTTCATGATGAATTCATGGGCATGCACGGCTGTTGCGGCAGCGATAATTTCTTCATCGGTCGCATCTAATTTGCCGTAGCGGATATTATCTTTGATACTTCCCGAGAACAAGAAAGTATCTTGCAAAACCACTCCTAACTGGCTGCGAAGGCTTTCCAAAGTTACTTCTTTCACATTAAAACCGTCAATTTCGACAGAGCCGCCGGTGGTATCGTAAAAACGGCCAATTAGGTTGACGATACTGGTTTTACCGGCACCGGTGGGACCGACTAAAGCAATGGTTTGGCCGGGTTCAACTTGGAAATTGACATCTGTGAGCACTTCTTGGCCAGTTTCATAGCCAAAATTGACATGATCAAATGTCACTGCGCCTTTGATTTGGGGAAGGGACGAAGCATTTGCGTTATCCTTGATTTTCGGGTCGATGCTCATGATATCAAAAATGCGTTCAGCACCGGACATGTTGGAAATCAGCGTATTATAAAAATTACTGATGTTCATCACCGGCTGCCAGAACATGGAGATATACCCGATGAAAGCCACCAAAAGCCCTACAGTGATCGTACCGGTGTTTAATAAGTGGATACCGTACCAGGCCACAGCAATGGTGCCGATACCCCAGGAAACTTCCACCGAGGGCCAAAAAAAATCATTGAGCCGGACAGCATGGACGAACGCCCGAAGCATTTCGTGGATCAGGCCGTGATAGATTTTGCTGGTCTTCGTCTCTGAAGTAAAGCTTTGCACCACCCGGATCCCGGAAAAATTCTCGTGAGTAAACGCGTTGCAGGTAGAAACCTTTTTACGGTGGTTACGCCATCGCTGATGAGATATCACTTGAACCGAACCCAGGAAGATTATCAGAAACGGTAGTGAAATCAGAGCTGCCATTGCCAAAGGGGCGTTCATGGATAGCATAATAGCCGTTACTGCAACCAGTGTCGCCAGATCGGGAATTAAATTGGTCACACTGTTGGTAAAAAGGTCGTTCAAGGAATTGACATCCCCGATGATCCGGGCCAAGATCTTGCCGACCGGCCGGGTATCGAAAAAGTTGAACGGTAATTTCTGAATATGGGTATAAAGCTCCTGCCGGATAGTAAGCAGAATTTTATTGGTCACTCCGGCCATGATCTCAATTCTTTTTCTGGCTGCAAACAAAGAGAGAATTTTAATCAAAACCATGGCCAGGCCCAACTGAAAAAGGCCAGCAATATTTTTGTTTGCAATATACTTATCAATGGCTAATTTTAAGAAATAGGGATTTAAAAGATCCGTCCCGATAACGAACCCCATCAGTAATAGGGTAAGGGAAACCTCCAATTTATAGGGTTTCAGATAAGAGAACAGTTTTTTTAGAATTTCCTTATTCAGTGCCTCTTTGGTATATTCATCATCCCGAAGGTTATCAAATGGCATGTTAGGCCTCCTTTTCTTATAACACAAAATAAGTTCATATTCAGCATCGGTTGGGAAACTATATTGTTTGTGTTAGTTCCAAGAGTCCCTGGAATTGTTCACGATAGATTTCATAATAACGTTTATGAAGAGCTAGCAACTGCCAGTGGGTTCCCCGTTCAACGATTTCACCATGTTCAATAAATACGATTTCATCGGCGTTTTTAACCGCGGAAATCCGATGGGCCACAATGAATTTGGTCATTCCCGAACGTTTTTCCAAGGCTCTTTGGATTTGGTATTCGGTTTCCATATCCAGGTTCGATGTGGCATCGTCCAGGATTAATATCGGGCTTTTTTTGACGAGTGCCCTAGCCAGAGCTACTCGCTGTTTTTCTCCGCCCGAAAGGCCGATACCGCGCTCGCCGATGACCGTGTGATAGCCATCCGGCAAGTCGGAAACAAATTCATCGACCTTGGCGTCCTTGGCCGCCATCATAATCTCGTTCTCCGTTATATTCAGAGAGCCGAATTGAATGTTTTCCAGGATGGTATCGGAAAACAGAAAAGTCTCCTGCATCACCACGGATACTTGCTCCCTGAGCAACCCCAGAGGCCAATCTTTAATATTCACCCCATCAATTGTGATTTTACCGGAACTGCAATCATAAAACCGGCCAATTAAATTGATAATTGAACTTTTACCTGAACCGGTGAGTCCCATAATAGCCACAGTCGATCCGGGTTTTACATCCAGATTGATATTTTTAAGAATGGTGGCGCCGTTATATTCGAAATTGACATTTTCAAAAACGACCCGCCCTTGTATGTTTTGGGGTGTAATGGAATTTTCCGGACTTTTAATTGCCGGTTGTTCCTGGAAAAGGGCTTCGATCTTCCCAAGCGAGGCCATGCATTGAGCTAACATATTGGTGAGCCAGCCGAGCATTCTCATGGGCCAAATCAGCATAAAAAGATAGTTGCTGAAAGCTACCAGTGTTCCGATAGAAATGGTTTTGCCAATGACCAGATAACCACCGACTGTAGTAACCAGTACAATCGCCAAATTGGTTAAAAACTCGATCCGCGGATATTGCCGGCCCCAAATCTTGGCCTGTTCCATATTGAGTTTGTAATTTTCATGATTCTGCTCAAAGAATTTCTGAATCTCATATTTTTCGCGGCCAAAAGCTTTTACGAGTCTGACCCCGGCCAGGTTTTCTTGGGCGGTCGTATTAATAAGCACCGCTTGGTCGCTAATTTTATCATAAACTGCCCCAATCTGGCTTTCCAGTCGGAAGGCTAAAAGAGCGATGACCGGCATGACCATTAAAGCCAAGAGAGCGAGTTTCCAATTAAGAAGAAATAATAGGGTGGAGGCTACCAGAAAATAAATACACTGCTCAGTGAAGAGCATAAAGCCAAAGACCACGGTACGCATGATATTGTCGATATCTTCTTTTAATCGCGACATCAATTCACCGGTATTAACCCCATCAAAATAAGAAAAGGAAAGGGTCTGTAAATGATCAAAAAGATCTTGCCTTAAATCAGTCACAACTCTTTGACCGCCGCAGTCAAACAGGAATTCCTTAATATAGCCTAAAATAGCCCGGCTAACAGTAATTCCAAATAACGAAAGTAAGACAATGGTCATGAGTCTCAATTGTTTTCCGATAATGATTTTATCGATGACCAGTTTAAGCAGGTGAGGATTAAACATATCCAATGTGATGCTGATGACCATTGCGGCAATAGCCGTTATAAAATACCAACGGAATCGTTTGAGATATTGAAATAAGCGTTTCAAAGGAAACACTCCCATCATTTTTTAATTGTTTGCAAAATCTGTGCTCAATGATTGTCGAGTTGTGTCAGCTTTTTATTATTTTGGCGGGCTTTTTTAATATTCTTTCGAACATCTTCTACAATCCGGGTTCTGGGATTGATGTTCCAAAAGGCTCTGGCATTTAAACCCGATATTTGTTTCTTTCGCTTTATCATCATTATATCCTTTCTGTAATAACCATCCCGTGTGCGCACACGCACACGCATTTTCCCAAGATATAAAAATTCCGTAGCAGGTAACCAAGCTACGGAATCCAAGAAACAAAAAAGCACGATAACCAAATTCGTGCCCTTAATCAATACCCATTTTTCGGAAATTCGTTGAAACAGGTACTTCGTTATGGATAGGCGATGGTTACATCATTTCATGATTATGCAATTATTGAAAAAATACCTCATTCATTTTCATTGTAACTCATACTCTCCTTTCCTAAAATGTATACAAAATGCATTTTTAGTATATGACAGATGGGATCATCTGTCAACCAGATTTTGGGAACCGTTCGTAAAAACAATCGTGCTTTGTGAAACAATTTTATCCGGTTTGAAGTTGACTTGCTTTACGATGCTAAAAGTGAATTATAGCTAAATATCCGAAACAAATTATGCATAATAAAATGGTAAGTGGCATCCCTACTTTGAGGTAATCAAAAAACGAAATCCTGACTCCCTCACGTTTGGCGCTTTCAGCGACAATTAAGTTGGCCATAGAACCTGTGAGAGTGAGATTACCCGCAATGGTACTGAAAATAGCCATTCCAGCCCACCATAGCTTGCCTGTACCGGCGGGTATCAAGAATTTTAATAATAATACAGCAGGCACATTACTAAAAATATTCGACAATACGATGGTTAGAATACCGAAAATCGAAAATTGTTTAAAGTTGAGAAAATGCAGTTCTTGAAGGAGCCATTTCATCAGCCCGCTTTGTTCAACTCCGCCCATAATTATAAAGAGGCCGCTGAAAATGACTAATAGATTAAAGTCGATACTGGCGTAAACTTTGTTAGGTTTAAGCCGTCTGGTCATTAAAAGGTAACCCGCGCCAAGACTGGCAATCATCACCGTATCCACTCCGGCCAGAAAACCAACAGCAATTACCGACATTGTGAATAGACATTTACCGATTAAATAACGATGATAGGCGCCCTCTAAAGGCGGATGGGATGGTATTTTGCCCTGAAGTTCCTTCCGGAATATCAAAACAATGAAGAAGTAGTTGAGTAGTAATCCAACAATTGCTAAAGGAAATGCAAGACGACAGTATTCAAAGAATGAAATATTGGATAGACTGCCGATCAGGATATTTTGGGGGTTGCCGATTAAAGTTGCCGCGCTACCAATATTGGATGCTGTCGCAACACTGATTGCATAAGGAACAGGGTTTATTTCAGCCCGTTTGCATATTAAAACGACGATAGGGGTAAACAGCAGGCAAATAATATCATTGATAAAAAAGGCGGAAAGTAAACCAGTCATCATGATCACAATCAATAAAAGATGCTTTTGGCTTTTGGCATTTTTCAATAGAATATTACCAATGAGTTGAAAAAAGCCAGCTAATTTCAGGTTGGCTGTCACAATCATCATAGCGAATAACAATACAATGGTACGAAAGTCAATGGTATGGGTAGCCTGGTTGAAGGTGAGAATACCGGTTGCTATGATTAAAGTAGCTCCAATAATGGCAACCCCGGCTCTGTCAACGCGAAACACAGGGCTTTTTCCCAGGGCAAATACCAGTAAGGTAATGCCTAAAATCAATGCAGCAATCATCATGTTGAAATCCAATTTATATTCAGCTTCTTTTTTATTATTTTAAGGCAATCACTAGAGCTCCGGCAACTATCAGGGCTCCTCCGGTAAGAGTTTTGGGGTCTGCTTTTTCTCCCAAAAAAATGAATGCCAGTAACATTGCGAAAACAACTCCCAGTTTGTCGATGGGTGCGACCCGGGAGGCGGGGCCCAATTGCAAAGCCCGGTAATAACATAGCCAAGAAGCTCCGGTCCCTAAAGCAGAAAGAATTAAGAAGGTTAATGTTTTGCCCGGCAGCTTAATAGGGTTTTGCCACTCGCCGGTCGCAAAAACAATTCCTCCGGCAAAAACAAGAACTACGATTGTTCGTAGAAAAGTGGCTAAGTTAGAATTTATCCCGGTAACTCCGATTTTACCGAAAAGAGCGGTCAGCCCCGCGAAAAATGCTGAACCAAGCGCATAATAGACCCATGTAGGGAACATCAAAAGCACCTCTTTCCCATAGTAAAATGTTTTTAAATCAAGTCTAACTGCTAAAAGGCTAATTCAATTTTTTGATGAATAGATCCTTCTTTTAATCTTATAATTTTTATTTTTGGTTAAGACAGAAAAAACCGAAAAATAGCAAAAACAACTTTTTTAACCGGTAAAAAGCGACAGGGAATCTTTGGAAAAGTGTGTATAATATAAAATAATTAACCTTTGTTGTTTAGTTTTAGGATGAATCGAAATGAATGTTCATTTTTGATTGGGCGGGAGGTATTTACGATGCCGAAAATTTCGCCAACTGAAGCTAAACCCGGTATGATATTAGCAACACCTATCCGTCGGGCTAAAGATGGTTTGGTCTTACTCCAGGAAAACGTTAGGCTGAACTCATTATTTATCCAAAAGATCAGGGAGTTAAATCTTGAATCGATTTGCGTTCAAAATTACCCATCGGATGATGAAACCGAGACCTTGGAACCGATTAAAGATGAAACCCGGATAAATGCTAATTCGATACTTCGGACAACCTTTCATCAATTGAAAGAAAGCCAAAGTTTCGAGATGGCTAAAATACGAGACTTAGTGAATGATATTCTTGATTATATCCTTGGTAATTCTTATGTTGTCTTCAGTATCCATCAAATCAATTCTTATGATAATTATACTTTTTCCCATTCGGTCCATGTTTGTGTCTTATCTCTCATGATTGGATCGATGATGGATTTGGGGCGCAGCGACTTGGAGATTTTAGGTATCAGCGCTTTATTACATGATATTGGCAAAATTTTTATTGACTTTCGGGTTTTAAACAAACCCGGTAAACTAAATCCTGACGAGTATGAAAAAATTAAAACCCATCCCAAAGAGGGGTATTTGGCGCTTAAAAAAAGCGCCCAGATGAGTTTTTTAATTCCCCATATGGCTCTTGAGCATCATGAACGAGAGGATGGTTCGGGCTATCCAAGAGGATTAACAGGCAAACGGATTCATCGTTTTGCCAAGATTATCGCTGTGGCCGATGTTTTTGATGTAATGACATCGGCCCGCGTATATAAAAAACCGATTCCTCCATCCATTGCAATTCAAGAAATTTGTGAAAATACCCCGCTTAAATTCAGCCAAGATGTAGTCAGTAGCTTTAAGAAAATTATAACGCCTTATTCCAAGGGAAGTGTTTTGGTTTTGAGCAATCATCAAACTGTAGAAGTACTCTCCATTTCGCGGTATCAATGTTTAATCAAGGTCATTGCCGGTATCAACGAGGGGGAGATTTACAATTTATATCAAAAGCCTGAAATCAGTGTCATCAGGAGAGTTTGCTAGTCTACCTTTTCAGGAGATTCCCCAATAATTCAGCAGTCTCCCGAATTTTGGTCTTTTTGTTTTCCTCCTGAGTCCAACTGCTTACAGAACCGGCTGGTCCGCTCCCTTTTTTCTCAAAAAAAATTATAACTGAATTGGTTGGTTTCCCAATCCGTCGGTATTGATTTTCCATAACCGTCCTCCAGGATAGGCTGGTCAGTGGTAAGGGATGCCGGGACTTTCGATGATGTTTGATCCAGAACTTAGGTTTGGCAAATTTATTTTGGCTAATGAATGATTTTGAAAATCTCATGAAGCCTTACTTGATGGCGCACTTTATCAAAGCTCCAGAAGGTGAACAGGGGAGTCCCAAACACATTTTTTACGGGGACAAAGCCCCAGTAGCGGGAATCATAAGAATTATCCCGGTTATCGCCCATCACGAACAAATGACCTTCAGGAATCGCAACTGGACCGTAATTCCGGGAAGAGCTATTTTCATCGGTTGAATCGCTAAAGTGAGCGTAAGGTTCATCAAGAGCTTTCCCGTTGACATAGACGGTTTTTCCTTGTATCAAAACTTCTTCCCCGGGTAACCCGATGACTCTCTTAACATAATTTACGTTTTCATCCTGAGGATATTTGAAAATGACAAT
>JAEZKW010000193.1 GCA_023415375.1 Bacillota bacterium | reverse complement strand
TGGTGGATGATGGGGTTCCGATCGTGGTGGGAGCCTCGGATGAGCTGCTTGAGGGACTGGAGTATGTGGTACTTGATATTGAAACCACCGGTTTCAATCCGCAAAAAGAGGATTTACTTGAGATTGGCGCAGTTAAATATCGTAATGGCGAGAAATTGGAACAATTCTCCTCTCTGATTCGTCCCGGGAAAGAGATCTCGGAGGAGATTACAAAGCTGACTGGTATTACCACGGAGATGGTGGCTGACGCTCCATTACCGGAAGAAGTATTGCAGCGGTTTAAAGAGTTCTGTGCCGGTGCCGTGTTGGTAGCCCATAACGCCCGTTTTGATATTGGCTTTATCAGTGCCAAGTATCAACAGCTTCTAGGTGAAAAACCGACTCCGGTTTATCTGGATACTTTGGGACTGGCCCGGTCGGTCTGGCCTAATTTTAAGAGCTACCGGCTAAACAATGTCGCCAAGGAACTTGGGATTAAGCTGCAAAATCACCATCGTGCGACCGACGATGCCCAGTGTGCCGCCGATATTTTGTTGAAGGCATTTGAGAAACTCAGTGAAAGAAAGATGGAACGGCTGGTTGATCTGAATTCGCTGGTTAAGGAGAGCGGCGTCGAACACCTGCAAACTTATCATATCATTATTTTAGTGAAGAGCCGGATTGGGATGAAACATCTTTACCGTCTGGTATCCGACTCCCATATTCAATACTTCTACCGCCACCCGCGGATTCCTAGGTCTTCATTGGTGGAGTTTCGGGAGGGTTTGATTATCGGGAGCGCCTGCGAAGCGGGTGAATTTTACCAGGCGATTCTCGATGGAGCCGATGAAACGAAGTTGGAGGAGATTGCCGAATTCTATGATTACCTTGAAATTCAGCCGAACGGCAATAACCAATTCTTAATCAATTCCGGCCGGGTGAAGTCGGTCGAGGAACTCCAGGATAATAACAGGAAGATTATTGAGCTCGGGTCCAAACTGGGTAAGCCGGTGGTGGCTACCGGAGATGTCCATTTCCTCCACCCTCATGAAGAGATTCATCGCAGAATATTATTAATGGGACAAGGGTTCAATGATGCCGATAATCAAGCGCCGCTTTATTTCCGGACGACGAATGAAATGTTGCAAGAGTTTAGCTACCTGGGAGATGATTTAGCCAAAAAAGTGGTGATTACTGCTCCCCACCATATTTTAGACCAGATCGAGGATGTCTCGCCCTTGCCGGATAAGTTTTACCCGCCGCAAATTCCCGGCGCCGAAGATGAGATCCGGAATATGTCCTATGACAAGGCTAAGGAATTATACGGTGACCCTCTGCCGAAACTGGTAGAAGAGAGGCTGGAGTGGGAACTGAAGAGTATTATTGGACATGGTTATGCTGTTTTATATTTGATCGCGCAAAAATTGGTGAAGAAATCATTGGATGACGGTTATCTGGTCGGCTCACGGGGTTCGGTGGGTTCTTCCTTTGTAGCAACCATGTGCCAGATTACCGAAGTCAATCCGTTGCCGGGACATTACCGCTGCCCGGACTGTAAATACAGTGAGTTTAAGGAAACCGGGGAGATTGCTTCCGGATGGGATTTACCCGATAAAATCTGTCCGAAATGCGGCCATCCACTCATCAAGGATGGACAAGATATCCCGTTTGCGACTTTTATGGGTTTTGAAGGCGATAAGGAACCTGATATTGACTTAAATTTCTCCGGTGAATACCAACCGATTATTCATAAGCATACCGAAGAGATTTTTGGGAAAGGCTATGTCTTCCGGGCTGGCACTGTGACCGGGCTCGCCGATAAGACGGCGTTCGGTTTTGTCAAAGGTTACATGGAAGATAAGGGGATCCGCCTCCGCCAGGCGGAGATGAACCGGTTGGTTAAAGGTTGTACCGGTGTACGCCGTTCTACCGGCCAGCATCCGGGCGGACTTTATGTGGTCCCGAAAGACCAGGAAATTTATAGTTTTACCCCGATTCAATATCCAGCGAATGATAAAAAAGCGGATTGGATTACCACTCACTTCGAATATCACGGGGCCCTCGAAGGTCGTCTCGTTAAACTCGACATTTTGGGCCATGATGATCCGACAGTCATCCGGATGCTGAATGATTTGACCGGCATCGATCCCCGGACCGTAACGATGGCCGAACCGAATACGATGAAGATTTTTTCCTCCGTCGAACCGCTGGGGATTACCGAGGAACAGTTGGGATTTAACTTGGGTACGCTTGGGATCCCTGAATTCGGCACCGGATTTGTCCGCCAAATGCTCGAAGATACACGTCCAACCACCTTTGCAGAGTTGGTCCGTATCTCAGGATTATCCCATGGAACCAACGTTTGGCTCGGTAATGCCCAGGACTTGATTAGAAATGGCACGGCTACATTGAAGGAAGTAATTTGCACCCGTGACGACATCATGAACTACTTGATTTTTAAAGGATTACCGCCGAAGGCGTCTTTTAAGATTATGGAGAAAGTCCGTAAAGGCAAGGGTTTAGAAGAAGACGATATTAAGATCATGAAAGAGCACGATGTTTCCGATTGGTACATCGATTCCTGTCTCAAGATCAAATACATGTTCCCTAAGGCTCACGCAGTAGCTTATGTGATGATGGCCTTCCGGATTGCCTGGTTTAAGGTTAATTATCCGGAAGCTTATTACGCCACTTATTTTACAGTCCGTGCCGATGAATTCGATGCTGATAAGGTAGTTCATGGTGAAGCAGTGGTTCACAATACTTTGGCTGAGATTCGCCAAAAGGGTAACGATGCTACCCAAAAAGAAAAGAACTTGGAAACCATTTTAGAAATGGTTCTCGAAGCTATGTTACGGGGAATCCGTTTTACCCGAGTCGATATTTATAAATCCGACCCTCAGAAATTTCTGATTACCCCGGAAGGGTTAATGCCACCCTTGGCTTCCCTACAGGGCCTCGGCGAAAATGCTGCCAATTATCTGGCTGCAGCGCGGGAAGAGGGGGCTTTCTTATCGATTGAAGATCTTAAAACTCGCGCGCACCTAAGTTCAGCAGTCATTGAAGTTTTGCAAAATCATGGCTGTTTACAAGGAATGTCTGAATCGGCTCAATTAACACTTTTTGGGTAAAAGTAAAATATTTCATGTACAATTGTACGATCCAGTTGTATAATTTAAGTAAAATATTAATGAATCTTTTCCTTTAAAATTACAACTTAAAGCGATAATAGCAAATCTGGCGAAAGTCGGAGACGCAAAGCCACGGATCTAAGGCTGGATGTTCCCTAAAGATATTTAATTTAGGTAGGGGAATTTCAAGTTATGATGGCCGGGTTACCGAAAGGGAGTTGTTTTTTGTTTATTTAAAATTTGACTTTCACAATAATATTTCACGAAAATCCTCCTCCTCTAATCCCAAAATGAAAGCAAAGAAGCTACTAAAATGAATTAGTAGCTTCTTTGCTATTTTCAAAGCCCGGGTTTTGGGCGTATGGGCTGTCCGTATTATTATTATTATTGTTGTTATTACTTGTCTTTTTCTGGATTTGAAGGTTTAATGGACAGCCTTATTAAATTGTGAATTCAAAAAATGAAAATCTTATTTTACTTTCGTTGGAATGAATAGATCGATTAACCCGATCACTAATGATGCTAGTAATGCCCCAATAATGGAAACCGACATTCCGGGGACAATAAATTGGGTTATATAGATGACTACTGCTGAAACCAAAAAACCTACCACCCCATGGGCATAAGGAGAAATTCCCCGCCCTAAAACTAGCTCTATGAGATAACTAATTCCAGCAATAACGATTGCAGCTAGCAAAGCACTCATAAAATTAAGTGATTTGAAGCCCGGCACAAGTGCCCCTATAAACATCAACACTAAAGCTGCAACTACAAAACGAATAATTGTTCTCAGCCAATCCAAGTTATCACCCCCTTTAAAGGAAAAAACGAATTAACGATTATAGCTTCCCCAGTAGCTATCTGAGTATGCACACACGCGCGCACATCAACTTTGGTAAATGGTGCTAAAAGGGGATGAAAAGCCTAAGGAATCCAAATGTGTAAAAAAGTAGTTTTCGGAAAAAATAATGAAGAAAGGATTAAAGAAAGGATCACGACATGAGAAGTAAATTATACGGTATTTTCTCCAATATTGATGATGCTAAACAGGCTTTAGGCAATATTAAAAAAGAAAGTTTAAACTTAGCTGATTTGACGGTTATTTTTGCTGATGACTCTGAAGCCTTTGAAAGGAAAAGGGATTCCAAATTTGAATTTGGAAATGAAAATTTTGGGGAGCAAACACCAAAAATAAATCGGAGTTGGCCGGGTTTGCAAAGCCAAAATTTATTCGGCATTGGAAAAATTCAAATCGGTTCAAGCCAATACCACAAAGGGGAAGACTCACAAAAGCAAAAACTACACCTTGATGAGAGTGATTTAGCAATCATTGGGCCTCAGGTAAAGGCGAATAAAGTAGCGGCTATTATTGAAAGTGAGGTTGACTTGTTGCCGAAATTACGTTTTATTTTAGAAAGTAGTGGTGCTTTCGTGATTTCGAATGGAGAATAACTTATTAAGTTATTCTAATTTGCAGGAGTTAGTTCGCAAAACGCGAATAGTTTACCAATCTTGGAGGTATTATGGTAAATTATCAAGGCGTTCGAATACAGGAAGTGGATCCCGGTAGTATTGCCGAAGAGTTGGAAATAGAATCCGGCGATATTTTACTTCGGATTAATCAACACAAATTACTTGACTTTATTGATTACTTGATGCTAAGCTCTGAAAGGCAACTTGTGATCGAGGTTTTAAAAAAATCCGGCGAAATTTTAGAGATTGAGTTTGAAAAAGATCCGGAAGAACCACTCGGTTTGAAATTAGAAGAAGTCATTTTCGATAAAATTAGGGTTTGTAACAATCATTGCCTTTTTTGTTTTGTACATCAATTACCGGCGTCGGGACGTTCATCCTTGTATGTGAAAGATGACGATTACCGGCTTTCCTTTTTACAAGGTAGTTATATAACCCTGACAAACCTATCTGAAGCAGATTGGCGAAGAATTGAAAATCTTCATCTTTCTCCTTTATATATTTCAGTCCATGCAACTGATCCATGGGTAAGGGAGAAACTACTCGGGGTCAAAAATGCCGGAAAAATTATGGATCAGTTAAAGCGGATAGACGACGCCGGTATTACAGTCCATACGCAAGCGGTTCTTTGCCCCGGGATTAACGACGGGCCGGTATTAGAACAAACAATTAAAGATCTTTCGAAATTGTGGCCTTCTGTCGCAAGTCTGGCAGTTGTTCCGGTTGGTTTAACCGGACACCGGCAAGGGTTATACTCGCTGCAGCCTTTTAATGAGCATCAAGCAGCCGAAGTTTTGAAAATCATTCGTGGGTACCAGGGAAGATTGTTTGATGAGTTGGGAACGCGATTTGTTTTTGCTGCAGATGAATGGTATATTAAAGCTGGGGAAGACTTTCCCGGCGATGAAGATTATGAAGGGTATCCCCAATTGGATAATGGCGTTGGTTTGGTTCAATGGTTTTTAACCGAATTTCAAGATGTTTTTGAGGTTTCTTTAGCTGAGTTGAAGAAAATAGAAGCTAACTTGATCGTAATTACAGGAAAATCAACAATTAGGCTTTGGCAATCGGTTATTGAAGCCTTTCAACAAAACTGTCCGAACATTAAACTTAGGGCTTTACCGGTACAAAATGATTTTTTTGGCCCCACAGTTACTGTTACGGGCCTTCTCGCCGGTAATGACATCATCCGTGCCATAGAGGCTGATCAAAGTTCTGGTAACTGTTGGTATCTAATACCGCAGATTACTTTAAAACAAGATCAAGAAATTTTTCTAGATGATGTTTCGGTCGCGGAGTTAAAGACAACGTGTGCACCCCGGAAAATTGAAATTGTACCTACCAGGGCCAAGGATTGGCTTTCCTGGATCATTGAAAAAGGATGTGTTGCTGGTTGGCTCGAAAGGTTATAGCCATTGTAGGGCGGCCCAATGTTGGGAAGTCTACCTTATTTAATCGGATTGCTAGGCAACGTTTGGCTATTGTAGAGGATACACCAGGCGTTACCCGGGATCGTTTATATGCAAACGGAGAGTGGTTGGGACGTCAGTTTTTACTAATTGATACCGGTGGAATTACGGATGCCAGGGATACCATTCAGACACAAATTAGGAATCAAGTAGAGCTGGCATTAGAGGAAGCCGACGCCATCATTATGGTGATTGATGGCCGCGAATCTTTAACCTCATCGGACCATCAAGTCGCAACATTGCTCCGGAAAACCAATAAACCGGTCGTGCTGGCCATGAATAAAATCGATAATTTTTCGGAAGTCGCCGATCCGGAAAGTTATCGTTTAGGACTTGGAGAACCGGTGTTGATTTCTGCTGAACACGGCAAAAATATCGGCGATCTTCTGGATCTGGTTTTGAGTCAAATTCCCGGTGGGGAAAATGATACTGAGATAGATAGCATCCGAGTCACATTTGTGGGGCGCCCCAATGTTGGAAAATCTTCCCTGGTTAATGCGTTATTAGGCCAGTCCCGGGTTATTGTGAGTGCGGAGCCGGGTACGACTCGTGATGCAATTGATACCCCCCTCACTGTAGAGGGTAAACAATATCTGCTGGTTGATACAGCGGGTATTCGGCGCAAATCGAAAGTCGAAGAGGCTGTAGAGTACTATAGTGTCCTACGGGCCCTTAAAGCAGTGGAGCGGTCCGATGTTGTTATATTAGTGCTGGATGCCCAGGCATTAGAAGCATCAGCGGGTGTCGCCGAACAGGATCTGAAAATTGCAGGAATTATCAGGGATGCCGGGAAAGCCTGTTTTATTTTAGTCAATAAATGGGATGCTGTAGAAAAAAATGAGAATTCCACTGCGGTATTTACTGAAAAAATCCGTTCATCAATAGATTTTTTAAATTATGCTCCGATAATCTTTGTATCAGCAAAGTCGGGTCAGCGTTTATCGAAAATTATTCCTACTGTTGATCAGGTAATGGAAAGTTATACTTTTCGAATCCCTACGAACCGGTTGAATGCAATTATTTCGGAAGCAATCGCTTTGCACAGCCCACCATCGCATAAAGGCAGGATGTTGAAAATTTATTTCAGCAATCAAGTTGCCGTGAAACCGCCAAAATTTCTTTTTACCGTCAATGATGCTGAAGGAATGCATTTCTCATATGAGCGGTATCTTGAGAATAAAATTCGTGAATATTTTGCTTTTAGCGGTACACCCATTCAATTTGATTTAGCAGTCAAGCATAAAAAACAGGAGTGAGCTAGACAATGATATGGCGAACGGTTTTAATTTTGGTTGGCAGTTATTTGATCGGTTCCGTCGTGACCAGTGATATTGTAACCCATTTTAAAAAAACCGATTTACGGACTCAGGGCAGTGGTAACGTAGGCGCTACCAATGCGTTCCGGGTATTGGGCTCCTTTTACGGAGCGGTTGTATTAGTTGGAGATGCGTTAAAAGGGGTTCTTGCCGTTTTAATCGGCCGATGGCTCAATCCTTTTACTAATTTTGATATGGCTATTTTAGCTTCTGTTTTAGTGATTATTGGTCATAATTGGCCTATCTTCGCTAAGTTTAAAGGCGGAAAGGGTATTGCGACATCACTGGGGGTTATTATTGCTTTAACTCCATACAGTCTTTTGGTAATCCTGCCGATTTGGCTGGCAGTATTTTTTATATCAGGGTACGTCTCGTTGGCCTCAATAATTGTAGCATTTGCTTATCCAATTGCGGTATTTTTATTTTATCCTTCAGACATTTATAAATTGCTATTTGCAATCATCATTGCCATATTGGCACTTTATCGTCATAAGAGTAATTTTGGCCGTTTGATCCATGGTGAAGAACATCGCATATTATATCAGAACCGAAAAGGAGCCAGAGACAAATGAATGCAATAGGAGTTATTGGTGGTGGAGGTTGGGGTACCGCTTTGGCCAAATTGTGCACTGAAAAGGGTTTATCTGTGGATATCTGGGTCCGTGAATCTGAAGTCACAGAGGAAATTAACGGTAAGCACACCAACAACACCTTTTTGCCCGGTGTTGTTTTGCCACCGGCTTTACATGCGAGCACATCTCTAGAAAATGTTGTCTTGAATAAAAAGTATTTAATTACAGCGGTCCCTACTCAATGGGTGCGATCGGTTGCCCGGCAAATGGCGCCCTTTATCGCTAAAGATACCATTATAATTAGTGTATCTAAGGGGCTTGAAGTTCAAAGTTTAAAAACCTTAACCGCAGTATTGGAAGAAGAATTGCCGGGACATGATCCCAACGCTATTGTGGCTTTATCCGGGCCTAACCATGCTGAAGAGGTGGCTAGAAACAGTCCATCTGCTACTGTCGTGGCTACTCCAGTGCTGAAATATGCCGAAGAGGTTCAAGATTTGTTAATTTCCCCGCGTTTTCGAGTTTATACCAACCCGGATCGGATGGGGGTACAACTCGGAGGAGCCTTAAAAAATGTTATCGCTTTGGCCGCCGGGATTTCGGATGGCCTTGGTTTTGGAGATAATTCAAAAGCTGCTTTAGTTACGCGGGGATTATCAGAAATAGCCCGTTTAGGAGCAGCCATGGGCGCAAAAACGCCGACTTTTGCCGGGCTATCCGGTATGGGTGATCTTTTTGTTACAGCAGGCAGCAAACATAGCCGAAATGCTTGGGCCGGTCGTGAACTTGGTGCGGGAAAAACCTTGGAAGAAATCACGGCTTCAACCAAAATGGTGGTGGAAGGAGTCACAACGACGCAGGCAGCCTATGAATTGGCAAAACAATTAAAGATTGAGATGCCGATTACTTCAATTACTTATCAGATTTTATTTAAAGGTATACCGCCCCATGACGGAGTTGCCCAATTGATGGAGCGGATGCGGACCCATGAAATGGAAGAAGTTGTTTCTGCCACATACAGTTGGATTTGATAAGGCCAAAAGAATATAGAATTCAGGAGTCAGAATCAAAATTACTAGAAATATAGAATTAGAATCTAGAAGTCAGAATTCAGAATAAAAACATAAACACGAAAAAACTGGCGAGAAACTCTGGCTCCTGACTCCTGGCAACTGAATTCTGAATTCCCCTTTAACCTTGACAGCCCGAACGCGGGCTGCTTTTTTTGTCCATTATTATTGATGGATTAGTTATATTGGTGTGGAGCTGTCAATATATATATAATGTTTATGAGCAACATTGTAGGCTGGTGAAGGGGGGATGGAACAATTCCCGGATTTGAATTATTTCAAGGACGCAGGCGCGCCAATATACGCCAATGGGCGTTGAAAAGGGGGGAAAAAGATGAAGAGCTATGATGTTTTGCGAGATATTGCCGAACGGACCGATGGTGATATTTATATTGGTGTGGTAGGACCGGTACGGACGGGAAAGTCTACTTTTATCAAAAAGTTTATGGAACAACTGGTGATTCCTAATATTTCCAATCAATATGACCGAGAAAGAGCACAAGATGAATTGCCTCAAAGTGGAAACGGCCGGACAATTATGACAACCGAGCCGAAATTTGTTCCCAGTGAAGCAGTGGAAGTTAGTGTAGGTGATGTTCATTTCAAAGTCCGTTTGGTTGATTGTGTTGGCTATACAGTCGATGGGGCTGTGGGTTATGAGGATGAGCATGGTCCCAGGATGGTTATTACGCCTTGGCTCGAAACACCGATAAGTTTTGTTGAAGCTTCCGAAATGGGAACCAAAAAGGTGATTAACGATCACTCCACGATTGGACTGGTTGTTACAACCGACGGCAGCATTACAGACTTGTCAAGGCAGCAATATATAACTGCCGAGGAAAGGGTAATTAATGAACTTAAAGCTTTAGGCAAACCTTTTGTGGTGATTTTAAATTCAATTCATCCCGGTGAGGCCCAGACTCAAAATTTAGCCGCAGAGTTGCAAAATAAATATAGTGTGCCGGTTTTAGCTATGGATTGTTTACATTTAAAAACTGAACAGATTGAAGGTGTGGTCCAAGAATTACTTTATATGTTTCCAGTTCGGGAAATCCAGATTGATTTTTCTAAATGGATAGAGGAACTTGAACCGGATCATTGGCTTCGATCACGCTTTGAAACGTCAATCTATTCAGCTGTCAGCGATGTAAATCGGGTCAGAGATATAAATGGAATGGCTGACACTTTGAAAACTGTTGAAGATGTCCTAGAAGTCGCGATAGAGAAAATTGACCTTGGAGAGGGAACTTTACATCTAGAGATTCGGACAGATCGCTCATTGTTCTATCGGGTACTAGAAGAACAATCGGGGTTTGTTATCAACGGTGACCATCATTTATTAAAGATTATGCAAGAACTTTCGACTGCCAAACGAGAGTATGATAAAGTTGCCGATGCATTAGCCCAGGTTAGGCAAACAGGTTATGGTGTTGTGCAGCCGGTATTATCGGAGTTAACTTTGGCAGAGCCGGAATTAATTAAACATGGGCATCGTTTCGGGGTTAAACTTAAAGCTAGCGCTCCTTCCATTCATATGATCCGGGCTGAAATCAATACTGAAGTAACCCCCATCGTCGGGACCGAAAAACAAGGCGAAGAATTTGTAAAATACTTAACTGAAGAATTTGAGAAAGACCCATCCCGGATTTGGCAGACCGATTTCTTTGGAAAAAGCATGTATGACTTAGTAAAAGAAGGCATTCAGGTCAAACTTACGCGAATGCCTGATGATGCTCAAGAGAAATTGCAAGAGACTTTAACCAAGATTTTGAATGAAGGAAGCGGTGGGCTAATCTGCATTATTCTTTAAAAATCTGAATAATTTGTCATCCATTAGTTTAGGGTGGTTTGTACTTGGAATTTCTGGGAAAGTGCAGAAAATTTGAAGACTCAGGTTTCATACACAGTTGCCTTGAAAAAGGGTTTCCCAAAAAAAATTAGATGTTTTTAACAGAATTCAGCATATACCGGCACTCGTTTTAAATGGTCCAAGCAGACCATTTTTTTTATTCTTTAAATACATTTTTTAGTATGCGGAATGGAATGGCAAGATTACTCAGGGCTTTAAAAAAATTATGGCTATTTTAGAATAAAATATCCAATCTAGCAGGCAAAATTCTAGAAACACAGTGGCGCGTTGAAAAATATTAGATTTTTTTTGTTTGAAAAGCAGGAGATAGGGGAAGAATCTAGAATAAACAGTATAGCATTATTTTCCAAGTTTATACGTTTAGTGAATGAATTATTTTCCACTTCTTTCGGAAGGAGGTGAACTATTAATGACCAAAACCGAACTCATCGATAAAATTGCCGAAAAGAGTGGTCTTACTAAGAAAGATTCTGGGAAGGCGATTGATGCGATTATCGGCGCTATGACTCAAAGTCTTTCAAAGGGTGAAAAGGTTCAATTAGTCGGCTTCGGTAGTTTCGAAGTCCGTAAGAGAGAGGCCCGTAAAGGCCGTAATCCTCAAACCGGCGCTGAAATTAAGATCGCAGCTAGAAAGGTTCCTGTATTTAAAGCTGGTAAAGCTTTAAAGGATGCCGTAGGTAAGAAGTGATAAAATTTTTTAAGAATTAGGCCCTAAATCTAGGGCCTATTTTTTTATGCCTTGTTCTGCTCCTTAACCATTAGGAATAAGTTTTAGGAGAGGGGGCATAAACGATGAGAATCATCTATGCAAAAAGGACTTTGATGATGTTTTTTGCATTTATGGCAGTATTTGTTTTGGGATATTTTAGTGGAAAGTTTACAGATGGCGGAGTATTTCCGACAATGGGCTTAATCGCCAGAGAAATGCCGATTTTTTCAGTGAAAAAAGCAGGGGAGGTCTGTCTGACTTTCGACATCAGCTGGGGAGAGAAAACTCTGCCGCTGGTTTTGAAAGTGCTGCAGGATAACCAGGTTCCGGCAACTTTTTTTCTATCTGGCCCTTGGGCCCTCAAACACCCTGCTGAGACGAAGGCAATTGTAGATGGCGGCCATGAAATAGCTAGTCATGGTGACCGACATATCAACCTGAGTCAGTATCCAAAAGAAGCAGTTAAAGAAAACATATCGAAAGCGTATGATGACTTGTTGTCGGTGGCTGGCCGGGTAGCCCCGTTTTTTCGGCCACCGAATGGCGATTATGATGATGTGGTGATTGATACTGCCAGAGAATTGGGTTTTGAAACCGTAATATGGGCTGTGGACTCTCTGGACTGGAAGAATCCAGGTCCTGACTACATGATTGATCGAGTGTTAAAAAGAACCTTTCCCGGTGCTATCATTCTTTGTCATGCCAGCGACTCCAGTAAAGAAATTCATTTAGCTTTACCTCGAATTATCGAGGGATTACGGACTAAGGGGTATAAATTGGTGACCCTTTCCAAATTGGTGGAAGGCGGGACCATAGAGCGGAATGATCCCCGATAACTTTAGAAATTGTTTATTCGGCACTAAAGTACTATTTACTCAAAAATTTTTGTAATATTGGTCATTTTTTAGTAAAGGAGTTATTTAAAGACTAAAGAATCAATTAGAAGAATAAGAAAATGATTGCAAGCTGCATTAAGTCGCGTGGTTAGAATCGTTCTTACCCGGTTTATTTTGCAGCTTGCTTTTTTCATTCCCAAAAATAAAATATATGTTATAATTGTCTGTACTGAAATTTTTATTTACGGATTCCGTTTCTATTGAATACAAC
>JAEZKW010000087.1 GCA_023415375.1 Bacillota bacterium | reverse complement strand
TGCCCCATCTTTACATTGTATTGAAATCTCTAACTTGAATATTTTAACCTTAACATCGTATCACCATTCTTTTGAACCTCATAATCGACCTTTACCTCTTCAGCCATCCAGCCAATACTTTGAGCATACTCTTTCACCGGATCAGCAAAAGGAGAACGCCTTGAATTAACATCTATGATAGGAAATATCCGAATTTCTTTGCCGACCCGGCACAGTTCCTGAATAGCTTGAATGTGAAAATCCAGGGACAGGTTATCTGAATACAAGAATAAAAAATGGGCGCATAAAACGAGTTCAAAAGAGTTTTCGGTAAAAGGAAACTCTGGCAATTCACCGCATACGTATCTTCCTTCTGCTTTCCCCAAGTCATAATCGGCCAAAAACTCTTTCATGGCCGCCATTCTTATTTCCAATAATTCATCAACCGATTTGATAGTTGTCCAGATAAACTTGTCCTGATTGGCTTTTGTTTGATTGGCTACAGTATCATAGGTCTCAGCAATCCTGCTCTCTATTTCTTCCCTGCTGAATTGATAGACCGGGTCAACAGAAATGACGTGATAGCCTTTTTTATGCATCAATGAATTGAAACTGGCAGGTCCATCGCTACAGCCCAATATTTTTTTGTTAATATCCGTTTCACAGAGATCAAACATTCGCAAGTACTCCTCATAGGAGCGGCCCCACGGGACTACGTTCTCATATTTAACTGCCATTGATGATATTTCCTCCAAAAAAAGTTTTGCCGTTTTTGAAACATTTGGTGTTCAAAAGTCGTTAAAACTAATATGAATAATCTCAATTAATTTGTCAATACTTAAAAAATGTAATACGACATTTCAGGTAAAGCACATGAAACGTAATAATCTATTCAAAATACTGATTATAATCACCATTGCTTGCTTGCTGTTCCTTGCCTTCTTTCCCCATCCTTACCCTTTAGATGGTTTTATATTGCCCGCGCTTTTTGCTCTCACCGTAATTTTAATAATTCTTGCCACGCTTTCCTACCCTTCCAGGATAGAAATCCAATCCCGAAGTGTTGCCGTTTATCAACTTCGCGCCCCTCCAGTGCTCCTATTTTAATCACACCTTTAAATTTCATTATCTGCCGTTTTATAAAAAAGCCTAAAAATAATTAATTGCCGCTTTCGTTCACCATGGGAGAAAACCCGTTAAGACACTATCTTAGTGCCAATGCAGGGGTAAATTTATCATGAACTGATGTTTAATTCTGTCTGCTCAGACCTGAATTTCTTGGCTAAGCCTTAAAAATATTTTGAATCAAAGAGTATTAAGGCTTAAATGACTTTAAAAATGATTTTTGATATACCAAAAGCCTGTCATTACAGTAGGCAAAGAAAAACCCAACAAATTAAATGAGGAGCAATGCTATGTTCAAACAAATATTCAAAATACAAGAACTTTTTGACTTCAATCATACTCCCGTCCAAACCGACCTTAGTTCTTACCGCGACTTAGTTGACAAGATAAATCGGATAGATTTAACGACTTATTCAAATGATGCCTTAAAAAAACAATCAACTGAGTTGAAAAACCAGGCTTTAGCCGACGTCTCCCTAGAACAATTATTGGTTCCTGCATATGCCCTTGTTCGGGAAGTATCTGCCAGACTTCTCGGACTTAGGCCCTTTGATGTTCAACTATTAGCTGGTATCGCAATGCATCAAGGCAACATCGTGGAAATGCTGACCGGTGAGGGAAAAACGCTATCCGCAGTTTTACCAGCTTATTTAAATGCCCTGACTGGTCATGGAGTCCATATCCTGACCTTTAATGATTACCTTGCTAAACGTGATGCCCAGTTGATGGATGCCATTTATGAATTTTTAGGTTTATCGGTTGGTTATATTCAAAGCGGAATGTCTGCTGCGGAAAGAAGAACAGCCTATTCTTGTGATATTACATACCTAACTGCAAAAGAAGCCGGGTTTGATCATTTACGTTCCTTTCTATGTTATGACCCTGCCGAGCTGCTGCAACGTCCGTTTCATTATGCCATTGTGGATGAAGCTGATTCCATTCTTATTGACGAAGGACGAATTCCTTTAGTCATTGCCGGAAAACGACCTTTTGAAAAATACCATTTAGTATTCCTGGCCGACTTGGTTCGAACTTTTCTATCAGGGATAGATTATGGCATCGATGAAAATAGTAGAAATGTCAACCTTTTGGAACATGGAATCAATAAAGTCGAGGCAAAGCTAAATTGCGGCAATCTTTACGCTCCCAAGAATTCGGCCTTACTTACCTTACTCAACAATGCCCTTCATGCAGAGGTCCTTTTACGTCGGGACATCGATTACATCGTTCAAAAAGGCCGAGTGGAACTAGTGGATGAGTATACTGGGCGAGTCGTGGAAAACCGGCATTGGCCGGATGCTTTGCAGGAAGCAGTTGAGGCCAAGGAAGGTTTAGTTTATAGTGGAAGGGGCAAAATCCTAGGCTCAATTACCATGCAGCATTTTCTAAACAGTTATCCGAAAGTTGCCGGGATGACCGGGACTGCAGTAGCCGCAGCCAACGAATTCAAAGAATTTTATAATCTGGATGTAGTCGTCATTCCCCCCAACTGTCCTTCAATTCGGGCTGATGAAGCGGATAAAATTTTTACCCATCAGGCAGCTAAATTTTCAGCCTTAATTCAAGAAATTACAGCCGTCCATGCTACCGGACGTCCTATTCTAATCGGAACAGGCAGTGTTCAAGAGTCTGAGCAACTTGCTAAAATGCTTGACAATGTGGGTTTACCCTATCAACTGCTTAATGCTAAAAACGATGAACTTGAAGCTAAAATCATTGCCCAGGCCGGTGCTTTGGGGACCATAACCATTTCCACTAATATGGCAGGCCGGGGAACGGATATCCGGCTTGGAGGGGTGGATGAAAAAGATGGAGAATTAATTAAGGCTTTAGGAGGCCTTTACGTTATCGGCCTCAACCATTTTGAAAGTGCCCGCATTGATAACCAGTTGCGGGGCAGAGCCGGCCGTCAGGGTGATCCCGGTTCGAGCAGGTTCTATATTAGCTTGGAAGATGATCTAATTGCCCGTTATGGTATTAAGGGGCTTATACCGGAGAAATACAGGTATTTGAAACAGGAACAGTCTATTACTGACCCAGTGGTAAGTCGCCAAATAAGTCACGCCCAAAAGACCATTGAAGCTCAAAACTTTGAAATACGCCGGACTCTGTGGAAGTACTCTTGGATCATGGAAAAGCAACGCTTGATTCTCCAACAACACCGGCAAGCCATATTATTAAATCAAGAGATTCCTTGTCTCTTTCAAAATTCTTTACCGGAGCGTTATCAACAGTTAATAAAAACTTTAGAAGAGCAGGTCTTAAGGGAAGCTGAAAAATATGTAACCCTTTACCAAATTGATAGTTTCTGGGCAGATTTTCTTGAGGAAGCAGCCGAAATCCGCGAAGGGATTCATTTAGTTCAATTAAGTGGTAAAATACCGCTTCACGAATTTCATAAAGAAGTAATAAACCTTTATTCAAATTTACAATCACGAATCGAGCAAGCAATCATTGATACACTTCGTACTGTAGAAATAACTGTAAATGGGGTTTGTTTGGAAAGAGAAGGTTTAAAAAGGCCCTCAGCTACCTGGACATATATGATCAATGATACACCGTTTGGCAGCAACCTCCAAATGGCACTAACACCGCTGGTAAAGAAATTATTAAAAAAGGGGACAAATCGGTAAGTTTCTCCGAAAATTAAGCTAAGCCACCGGGCTTTTCTGTTTCCAGTGAAAATTTTTGAAAGACAAATCTTAGTTACTACTCTTTCTTTCTCTTGTTCAAATCCCCGATCATCAACCAGAAATTCGGTATAAACATCGGGGGTTTCTATTTATTTCAGAACACCTTTTACAAAACAAAGTTCCTTAAGGCTTGTTTCTCCCAGACTAAAATGATGCAAAACATCATTCATGCTTGATTTTAACTTTTTTCCATGGAAAAGAACTAATACCTGCTTCCGCAATGGTTGCATAGGTTGTAATAATCGGAATGCAGATGTATTTCAACTATTCTTTCTATATTTATCATACTCCCGTGCCAGCAGCGTTCTCGTTCTCTCTGTTCCATGGGCGGGTAAAAATATTGTGCAATCGGTATCCAAAAGCTTACCCCAGCTTTCCACCAATTGCTTTGGATCATCGGCAAAAGGGGGAAATACCGAACCTCGATATACTCCAAACATCGTGTCGCCGACAACCGCTACTTCATTGTCAATGATGATACTCATGGAACCGGCAGAATGTCCCGGTGTATGGATTACCTTTGCTTCAAATCCTAAATCTCTCAATTCCAATTGCTCATCCACTACAATATCACCGGCAACTGCTTCATATTTGCATAGCAATCTAGCTGCTGCTCCGAACCGCTTCATAAGAAAGCGGGTAATTTTATTTGTACCGGCTGGTAATGTATTACTCCCGTTTCGCAAAAGTTCCGCTTCACTTTGATGCACAATGATTTTAGTACAATACCTACGCTTTACACTACTGGCATTTTCGGCGTGGTCGAAATGGGTATGGGTTAAAATGAGTGCCACTAGATTATTTTCATTACAGCCTATAATTCTTAGTTTCATATGTAACTTTTGCCGTGAATGTTTCCAGCTGGTATCAATTAATAAAAATTTAGAACTCCGTTCCACTAGAAAACAATTACTTCTTCCGAGTAATACCCGATAGATCACGGTCCCATTCTTTGTGATCCAACTTTTCATCTGTTACCCTCTATATATTTGATTCATCGGGAGATCTTCCCTCAAAACGCCAAAGTGATTTCTTTAAATCTACGCAGCCATTTTTTTTGAAGCACACACCTTCATCCTTCAATATTTCCCATTGTTTTTCCATACCGCCGAAAACATATGCCGGAGCAAGCTCACCTTTGCTATTAGTAACCCGATGACAAGGAAGACCTAAATATTCGGGCGCATGAAACATAGCCTGCCCTACCCGCCGCGCGTAATGGGGTGAACCCAGCATCATAGCAATTTGTCCATAGGTCATAACCTTGCCGGCTGGAATTTGAGCCACTATCTCATATACACGATAAAAAAATTCCAACTTTTTCATAGTCTCTCCCCACAAACTAACACTTTCGACACTATGCGGAAAAATCCCAAGAATGCCAAAAGTGGGAGCCATAATCAGGATAGGACTCTCACAATGCCATACACTAATTCGGGATATGCCTATTAAATCCTTCGTTCTTCGGCAATGAATCGTATAATTATTCGTTTAATAATTAAAAGGCCATGCCGCCTCCATGGGATTTATCGTCTTCGTGAAAATTTATCAAAAATTTGTTTTTATGTGTTACTATAAATAGTGTCGCTATACTAAGGAGAGTGCCTATTTTGTTCGGCTATGTCATTGCCAATATCGAAAAGTTTACAAGGGATGAAAAACAGCATTATCAGGCGTGCTATTGCGGTCTATGCAAGGCATTGGGAAACCGCCACGGCATGGTAAGCCGCATTACCCTTACCTACGACATGACTTTCCTCGTTTTATTTCTTTCTGCGCTCTACAAATCAGATCCCACAATGGGAACCGAGCGGTGCCTGCTTCATCCTTTAAAGCCTCACCAATATTGGAAAAATGAAATCACAGATTATGCCGCCGACATGAATCTCCTGCTTGCCTATTATAACTATCTGGACAATTGGACAGATGATCGAATGGTTCTATCCTTGTGGGAAGCCAAACTGTTCCAAAAAGAATATCGGCGGATCGTAACGCAATATCCAAATCAGTGCGCCGTAATCAGCAGCTGTTTGGATGAACTAGCCAGCATCGAAAAATCGGGAGAATTAAACCCGGATATCCCCGCTAATTGCTTTGGAAAACTAATGAGCGAAATCTTTGTTTGGCAGGAAGACGACTATGCGGCAAATTTACGGGCCTTTGGAAGAACGTTAGGTAAGTTCATTTATATCTTAGATGCCTGCCTCGATTTAAAAGCAGACATCCAAAAAGAACGCTATAATCCTTTAGTGGCGACTTCATCTGCAAATTTCAATGATATTTTGAATCTGCTCATGGCCGACTGTATAGAAAAATATAAGGCCTTACCAATCCATCAGGATAAAAATCTGATTGAAAATATCCTTTATTCCGGCGTTTGGACAAGGTATGCAGCAGTAAAGAAAACAAAGGAGACCCTTAAACCATGATAACCGACCCATACAAAGTACTTGGTGTTTCTCCAACTGCTTCAAATGAGGAAATTACGAAAGCTTATCGCAAGCTGGCCAAAAAATACCACCCGGATCTAAATCATGGTGATGAAGAAGCCGCTAAAAAAATGAGCGAAATTAACGCTGCATACGAACAGATAAAGAGCGGCAATACTTCCCGGACTAGCAGTAGTGAAGGTTATAACAGTCAAAGTCAATATGGCAACCCAAACGCCGATAGTGGCTTTAACCCATTTGGAGGGTTTGGCCCGTTTGGTTCTTACAGTAACGGCCGGCAGCCAAGAGGTGAAAATCCGCAATTTGATCCGGTTATAGCCTATCTTCACGCGGGATACTATGAGGAAGCCCTTTATGTCCTGTCCACCATCACTGACAGAAGCGCCCCATGGTACTACTATAGCGCGATTGCCCATGCCTATATCGGCAACATTATCGCCGCCTTAAACCACTCAAAAACAGCCGTCCAGATGGAACCGAATAATCTGGAATATCAGCGCCTTTACAATATCATTCAAAACAGTGGGCGCGTGTATCAACAGCAAAGTCAAAGCTTTGGAATGCCAACCGTCGCTTTCAATCAGATTTGCCTGGGACTTTGTCTTACCAATTTATGCTGCATGTTTTGTGGACGACAGTGTTAATGGAAGCTTTTGCTCAGATCCGCGAGCAAACCTTTGAACCGTCGAAACGGCTCATAAACGAAAATAACAAGGAGGAATACTATGAACTGGTTCAAAAGATTCATGATGGGAAGATATGGCGGGGACCAACTTTCTGTAGTCTTGATTATATTTTCAGCTCTTTTAACCCTAACGGCTGAATTCACTGAAATTCCGCTATTGGCATTGATTGGCTATATTCCGCTTGGTGTTGCGCTTTTTAGAATGCTATCCAGAAATACATCGAAACGGAGTATGGAAAATTATAAATTTGCCATCCTGATAAGCCCTGTTTATTCATGGTTTCATAAAACCGGGGAACGTTTAAGAAATATCAAAACACACCGCTATTTTACCTGCCCAAACTGCAAGCAGAGCTTAAGAGTACCAAGAGGTAAAGGAAAAATCATTATTACCTGTCCTAAATGCAAAA
>JAEZKW010000035.1 GCA_023415375.1 Bacillota bacterium | reverse complement strand
AAATCGCTTTTATTGATATCCCGTAAATCATTTTTGCCCAAAGAACGGGCTGTTTGCTTTATCTCTAGGAAACAGCTTTCATAGTAATTATAGAGATGTTTGGCGCCAAGATCCGGGTCATATTTTTTTTCTTCTTTCGCGCCAAAATATAGAATCCCGGTAGGCGGTTCCCAAGGAGTCGCTTTCGTAACTTGGGTATGAGACATTACCAAAGCGGCAACTGTGCCAATATAAACTGCGTCCGCCCCAAGTGCCAGGCATTTTAAAAAGTCACCCGGAGTGAATAACCCGCCTCCAACGATTAAAGAAATTCTCCCTTTTAATTTTCGGCTTTCTAAGTAGTTAATAGTGCGGCATAGGGCGGGAAGAGTTGGCAATCCCACATCATCTTGTAATAAAGTTGGACTGGCATGAGTTCCAGCTTCAGCCCCATCCAGGACGATAGCATCGATCTCGCCTTGAGTAATGAAATCTAACTCTTGTTCGAGGTAATGAGTCCCTCCGAATTTGGCCGCAATCGGTACTCCGCCGGTTACTTCTTTTAGTCTTACAATTAAATTTTTCCAATCTGTTATATTTTCGACTTCCGGCAACTGTGATTCCAGCACTACGTCAAGTCCGGGAATAGCCCCTATACGTCTGGCAAAACCATCCGTTACTTTTTTGCCGGAAATCCTAACAGGAGCTGAGTCATAAGCGCCATGGCCTAAAGCGATTTCAATCATATCCGCTTGGCTGAGAATCATATCCGACTTTGACCAATACCCCTTATTAAATTGGATGATATATTTGTTTGCTACAGCTCTGGCTTCTTCAACGAGTGGTCCGCCGCCCGTATTATCTGCCGTTCCCGTCAAAACCGAAGCCTTAGCCAAGGCCATTTTTGCCCTAAAACTGATGGCGTTTCCATAGGCCATTGCGCCGACCAAAAGCGGTACATTTAAGATTAAGGGTTTTTTCGCTTTGGGGCCAATGATAACTTCTGTATTTACGGGAGTGTCAGAAGATAAAGGTTTACGAGCCAGATATACCGGGGTTAATTGAATCTGATCCCATCTAAAAAAGTGGATATTCGTTCCAAAAGGACGTTCAGTGGCTTTTCCGGTATCTGCCCTGATATTACTTTCAAAATAATCACGCCATGTTAATTTATTGAACAACGTGATGGTTTCGGTGGATGCCATTTTCTTTAGAAAATTGGAAGCGCTTTGACGGAACTTGGCCATGAAAATCATCGTTAAAGCCAACACTGCCAATCCCGCTCCAAGGATGATTCCACCTAAAATAATCCAAAAAGCTGCTCTCATTTCTTGATTTGATATCCTTTCGGAGGATAAAGACAATGATCCACTCCGGCCATTGAGGCAATTTCGGCTGATGTCGAACACAGATCGGATGATGATAGTTCTTTTAAAGAAGCCCATCCCATACAGCCAATGGCCAACATGATTTCCTCATTGCAGCTTTTTAAAAAATTGGCAATACTCATCGCTGCATCATCAATTGATAACTTTCCTTTTGACTTGCCATTTTCAAAGACCAGCTCTGTCAAGGGTTTCCATGGAAGAACCTTCGTTACTTGAATATGGGCCATAGCCAGAATAGCGACTGTACCAATGGCTACGGCATCAGCACCCAGGGCTAGGGCTTTTAGAAAATGTCCTGGAGTAACCAATCCCCCTGAGATGATTAAAGAAATCTTATTCTGAAAACCGTGTTGCTTTAAGAAATTGACCGTCCGGCACAACGCCGGTAAAGTGGGAAGACCGACATCATCCGTTAGTATTCCTGGTCCATAATGAATCCCTGCTTCCCCTCCTGCAATACTTAAAAAGTCGATTCCAGCTTTCGTAAAGACTTCTAATTCCTGTTCCAAATAATGGGTAGCCCCAAATTTAATCCCAATGGGTGCTCCGTTAGTTAACTGACGAAGATGTTGTACGAGTTTGGTCAATTCTGCGCCGTTTTTGACATTGGGCAAGGTAGCCTCTTCAATTAAATCTTCGTTTGAATCGAGTTTCATATAATCGCGGAATTCGGGGCTTAAGTCCTTATTTCTCCATATCACCGGCGCCGGCCCGTAAGATCCATATCCGAGATTAATTTCAATGGCATCGGCTTGCCGCAAAACGGCTTCTTCTTTTGACCAAGAACCTCGATGATACTGGATTATTAATCTTTTGACATGTTTGCGTTCTTCCGGTAAAAAAGGGCCAGCACCAGTTCCTGTAGCAGTTTTTACTAGATCAGCGCCTTTGGCTAAAGCGATTTTGGCATTTAGGGATAGTCCACCGCCATAATTCATTCCAGCTATCATAATTGGCATATCGATCTCGAGCGGCCTCTTGGCCTTTGGTCCGATTGTAACCTTGGTATTAAAAGCCGCTGATTCAACGGTTGGTTTTCGGGTAAAATAAACGGGATTGAAAAGCAGTTTGTCCCACGAAGATAAATGTTTTGGGCTCCCAAAGGGACGCTGGAGAGGTTCACCGTTTGTTGAACGTAAATCACTTTCAAAAACATTCTGCACTCCCACTTTGGTGAAGACATTATACATTTCTCCGATATTTTCCGGATATGGATCTTTCATTAAGCGCTTTACAAAAGCATCAGTCAATAGATTAAAACCCGGCCGCCAAAATAATATGGCTGAAATAAGTATAATAAAAACTCCAATACATACGGCAAGGATAAATTGTAATCCGATAAACATGATTTTCCCCTATCGTAATTTCCAAGAATGCTGCACTTTTTTCATAAACTAGTTTTACCATTGGAAGTTAATAATATTAAATTATCATCTTGACAAATGATCATTCTTATACTACTATTTAAGTAGTTACTTTATTACTTAATTTGTTATATGGAGTGGTTCATGAAATTGGAAGCCTCGGAAATATGCAAAGTATTATCAGTTGAAACCCGTTTAAAGATTATTAAGTTGTTAAAAACCAAAGGACCGCTCGGCGCGAAAGATATTGCAGGATTTTTGGGAGTGACAACGGCTGCCGTTTCACAACATCTTAAGATAATGAGCCGGGTTGGAATTGTCAGCAGTGAAAGAAAAGGGTTCTGTATCCCCTATACCATCAATGAATCCGTGCTCAGACAATGCCGCGAGTTATTAACCGAAGTCTGTTTGTGCGGATGTAGTGGAGAAGGTAAACTAAGCATGGAAGGTTTAGACTCAGCGAGCCTTGCAACTTTGCAAAATTGCGAAAAAGAGTTGGAGAAGAAACTTCAAGCCATTCGCGAGCGGATTAAAATCTTGGAGGCCAAAGATCAAGTGTAAATTTTTTTATCTTTAATTTAAGTTATTGCTAAAATACTTAAATAATAAAAATAAGAGATGAGGTGGTTTGATTGTTGAATTTAACGGAAAGTAACTTTAGGGAAGAGGTCTTAAATGCGAAAGGAGTCGTTTTGGCGGATTTTTGGGCGCCTTGGTGCGGCCCTTGCCGAATGGTCGCGCCGATCTTGGAAGAAATTGCCCGGGAAAAGGGGGATAAGCTCAAAATCGTCAAAGTCAACGTTGATGAAAATCCTGGACTAGCCGCAAATTATAGTGTAATGTCCATTCCAACCATGCTTATTTTTAAAGATGGGAGACTCGTGGAACAGTTTGTCGGCGCGTTACCCAAACCAGTCATTGAGAGTAAATTGACCCGTTGGATTGCTTCATAAAAATGATAGGCATACATAATATTACATCATGAAGGGAAGAGACTCATGGCGGTTTCTGTTGATTTGAAACGTTGTCCCCAAAATCATCCCTGTCCCGCTCTCAAGGTGTGTTGACACCACCAAATGCATCGACTGCAAAAAATGTGTTCGGTTTTGCCCGATGGGGGCATTTTCCTAAGGAAAAACAATCGAGGTGATCATGATGTTCGAAGTTTTTAATTTTAGAAAGCGTTGGGTTATTCTCATTTTAGCTTTTTTAGTTATGATGGTTGGAGTTTGGATGCAAAACGGATCGGCTGCGGAAAATGTCGGCCCGCAAGTTAGCCATAAAGCGCCTGATTTTACCTTAGATAGTCTAACAGCCAAGAATGTAAACCTATATCAGGTGATTAAAGAAAACAAGGTGACTTTGATCAATTTTTGGGGGATATGGTGCCCGTATTGTGTTAGGGAGATCCCGGAATTGGTGAACTTTTACAGGCGATATCATCAGCGCAAGGTTGAAGTTTTAGCAGTGAATGTTGGTGATAATCCCAAAGATATTCCGTCGTTTGTCAAGGAAAAGCAGATGAGTTTTCCGATTCTGATCGATAAAACGAATGTAGTTAGCAGCCTTTACCAAATCGCCGGTTTTCCGACGACCATTATCATCGACCGGCAAGGTAAGATTCAAGATATCATTGTAGGTGCCACAAATCAATCAGTCCTGGCTGCGAAAGTTGAAGCCATCCTACTGGAGAAATAGAATGAGTCCATTTACCGTTTTGCTGGCATTTGCCGGAGGATTACTTTCCTTTTTATCGCCATGCGTTCTGCCGATTGCTCCCGGCTATTTAGGGATGATTTCAGGCGTTTCAATAGCGGGATTAAAGGAAGGCAAGATTGTAAAAAAGAAGATTTTTGCGGTTACTACAGCATTTGTACTTGGATTCAGTCTGGTTTTTATCTCACTGGGGCTTGCCAGTTCGTTTATTGGGCAACTATTCAGAGGCCATAAAATCCTTTTTTCCCAAATCGGTGGAACGATTGTGATTTTATTAGGACTTCATCAGACTGGATTATTGCCGGTAAACTGGTTATACCGTGAAGGCCGAGTAAGCGCGGCTCCTAGCGCCGGAGTGGCCGGAGCATTTGTGACCGGTTTGGCTTTTGCATTCGGTTGGACTCCCTGTGTTGGCCCGATTTTAGGCGGAATATTGGCAGTGGCGGGAAATCAAAACACTGTGGGAGCCGGATTTGTTTTACTGATTGTTTATTCTTTAGGGCTCGCGATACCGTTTTTACTTCTGGCGGCTGGATTTGAGAGGGTCTCCGGAAAGCTAAACCGAGTAAAACCCTATTTGAAATATCTGCAATGGATTGCAGGCGGGTTGTTGATTGTGATGGGGCTTTTACTGGTTACCAATAACATGACTATCATCAGTGGTTGGATTATGAGGATAACCGGAGGTTGGAATCCCGAGGGTCTGTTCGGTAAATGATATTATTGTGTTTGGTTTTCGTACCTGTAAAAACTGTAAATAGAATAATATCCTTACATATAAGGAGTATTTTAAATCATGAAAACCGTCATAATGATTCTTGGACTTTTGGTTGTAATTTACCTAGCTGTCCGGCTTCGGAATAAAGCCGCAGGCGGCAACGGATATCAAAGAATCGTGCCGGCGGAAGTCAAAAAAAGACTGGATGCCGGAGAAAAAGCCCTTTTAGTCGATGTGAGGACACCGGAAGAATATGCGGAAAAACATATCCAAAATAGCTTGTCACTTCCGCTCGATCAGCTTGAGCGACAAGCTATTAAGAGAATACCCGATAAAACGACACCGGTATTCGTCTATTGTCTAAGTGGGAGCCGCAGTGCGCGGGCAGCTGGAATTTTGGCTAAACTAGGCTACAATCATGTTTATGATATGGGGGCCATGGGAAATTGGCCCGGTAAAATGGAAACAGGCAAATAATATTATTCACTCATCATGGAAAAGAGGTAATTATAATGGAAACAAAAACAATTATGGTGGAAGGAATGTCTTGTCAACACTGCGTGAATACCATTAAGAAAGCGCTAAGAGAATTAGAAGGGGTTGGTAAGGTGGAAATAGATTTGCAGGCCAAAAAGGTTACCGTCGAACTGGACCCAAAAATAATAACACTGGAGACTGTGAAAGAAACAATTGAAGAACAAGGGTATGATGTCCCCTAAAACCGGTGGGATCCATTAAGCTTTTATTTGGCACGATTTCCGGACTGATCCTTATCGGTTGGATATTGCCCCGGGTAGCCGGTATATGATCAAATATGAAAAAAAACTTTGTCGATTTATAAAGTATAGGCGGGGGACATTTTCGAGACTGCAATTGTCAAAGGTTAACAAAATGATATACAGCAATTACTTATTGACAATATGTTAAAAAGAGGATAGTATGGTAATACAGATTATTAAATGTTAATGTGGGAAAAAGATGGAACTGAATGAAAAATTCGTTCAACTTAATAAAGAGGGCAAACAGGTCTTTAGTTTATTACAAAAAAATGGTCCTTTGACCAAAAATGTTTTGTTGGAAATATTAAAGACTAATTTTACAACTTTAAACCGAATCATGGAGCCCTTGGAAAAAGAGAAATTAATCGTCGAAGTGGGTATCGGTGAATCCTCCGGTGGCCGAAAACCGCTATTATATGACTTAAATACGAAGTGTTTTTATGTTTTAGGCATCGATATCTCTCGACCTTATACGGAAATCGTTATCGCTGACCCTAAAATGAATGTGTTATATAATTACCGATTCAATATGGATGAAACTTTTACTCCGGAAAAAACTGTACAAGCAGTCGCTGATTTGTTTCAAGAGGGTTGTAACCAATTAAGAATTGAAAAAGAGATGTTTTTAGGCGTGGGTCTCGGTACAGTAGGGCCTTTGGATCGGACGAACGGAATTATGACACGCCCCAAGAATTTTGCCAGTTTTGGGTGGACTAGCGCCCCAATCGCAAAATTATTGAAGCAGGCATTGAAATTGTCTGTAGAGATTGATAATGGGGCCAATACCGCAATTTTACTGGAATATTTTTTCGGTGCCGGTAAAGGTTATCAAAATATCGCCTATTTCAATTGTAGTATGGGTATTCAGACCGGAGCCATTTCCGAAGGAGCGATTGTTCGAACTATCAATGATGCTGAAGACGCTTTTGGGCACATGGTTATTAACGTAGATGGCGAATTATGCAGTTGCGGAAATTGTGGTTGTATTGAATGCTATTCATCAATTTATGCGATTATCCAAAAGTATCGTGCAGCCATCAAACAAGGCCGTCAGACGATAATTAAAAAACCCGTTGATAGTATTGATTATGTGGATATTTGCTTTGCTGCGGAAGAAAATGAAACATTGGCAAGGGAAACAATTATTAATGCTGCCGCCATTTTCGGCGCCGGATTAGCCAATTATATCAATTTACTGAATCCCGGTTTAGTAATCCTCAATGGTCCATTGATTAATCATTCGGAGTTATATTATCAGACTTGTATCGAAATTGCATCCAATCGGCTTTATGACAAAGAACCCAACCAGATTGTTTTCACCAAGGGTGGCCGTTTTGGCGCCAGTGCCATTGCTCTAGGCGCAGCGGTCATGGCGATCGAAAAATATCTTTAGTTTATTCGGGTTTAAGTTAAGCTTGGGACTAAAGTTAAAGATGAAAATGAATTTTTTATCGATACTTTTTACCAAAAAGTTACAAAGTTGGCAGAAGCATAGGGTAACTCTGTGACATCACAAAAATTTAGGGCAAAAGGGGGCGCGCCTTTAGGAACAGTTCACATCTTGTAATTTTGTCGATTTATTATTCTTTGTAGAACCTATTAAGAGTGGAAGAATAATTAGAAAGGTGGAATAACTGATGAAGAAATTGTATTCTAAATTAGCCCTGGTTTTAATTACTTTAATGTTAGTTGTTTTAGCAGGCGGCTGTTCGAATAATGAGAAGGCAATGGTCGAAGCGGTGAAAAATGATGATAACGTTAAAGTGCAAAGCTTGCTGGATAAGGGAGTAAGTCCGAATTTAAAAACGGATGACGGGAAAACCATCTTAATGTTGGCGGCATATCTGGGCCATTCCGATGTTGCCGAATCATTGATTAAAAAGGGCGCAGATGTTAACGCCAAAGACAAAGACGGGAAAACTCCGCTAATGTATGCCGCTGAAAAAGGCAATATTGAAATGGCTAAGCTTCTTTTGGAAAAAGGAGCAGATATCAATGCAGTCGATAATAGCGGAAAAACAGCTTTGCAAATCGCCAAAGAAAATAACCAAAATGAAATGGTCAAATTTTTAAGCAATTGGGGTAAACCTGTTCCCGCACCAACTCCAACGCCGGCAGCTACTACAACTCCAACTTCCAAGCCAATGCCGGTTATTAACACTGTTGCTCCGAATAAAGCGGTCAATAATGGGTCTGTTTTGGTTAGCGTTGAAGGCAGCGACTTTGCTGAGGGCCTTCAAATAAAACTAATGAATGGGGAAAGCGAAGTTTCCGGAATTAATATCAAAGTGGAAAATGCCAATAAAGTTACTTGCTTTTTTGATCTAAACGGTAAACCAGCCGGTAAATATCAAATTGTATTAACCAATCCTGATGGACAAACTGTTTCCTTAAAAGATGGTTTTCAAGTTGAGACATATGTTCCAGTCCCAACAAATCAGATTTTGAAATCCATCTTCTTTGATTTTAATAGTTGGACAATCCGGGCCGATCAAAAGGCAATCTTGAATCAAAATATGACCCTTTTAAAAGAAAATCCCAAATTATATGTAATTTTGGGCGGCCATGCTGATGAACGGGGTTCCCAAAAATACAATTTAGATCTTACCGCCAAACGCGCCCAGGCTGTAAAAGATTATTTAGTGGCTCAGGGTATCGACGCCAACCGGATTACTATTTATGCCTATGGAAAAGATCATCCGGCTAAACTTGGTCACGATGAAGCGGCTTGGCAATATAACCGCCGGGTCGATACTTTGGAATGGGAGACAGTGCCAACGAGAGAACAAGTTATTAATGAAACTCAAAAATAATTGTAGCAACATAATGCAATCGGATTATATGGACCTAAGTTTCGAGTATTAATGCTTTTTCCGTCCTCCTTAATATAGTTTCTAACAAACCAGACTTTTTTGTCTGGTTTGTTAGTTATCCCCTATATAGATGGGAATCAGGTATTCTAATCTTCCGGATTTCAACGGTTTATTTCGAAATTTATAATATTCAGTTGAGACGAAAGACGGTGGATAAACACAAAGGGTTGTTGATGGCAAAACCGGATGCGATTATCCTCTTTGGATTATTTTTGCTTATTTTAACACCGATCTTCCGGGTTGGAGTATCTATTGTTTTGTTCTTTAAGGAAAAAGATAATTTATATGTCATTATTACCAGTTTTGTCTTTATAATTTTGCTACTTGGACTGATTCTGGGTAAAGCTTTCGGTGATTGAAGGTTTACCACAGAACCATTAAATGTTGTACTAAAAGAGATGTTAACGCCACTGCAAACCAGCAAGCTAAGCCAAGTAAAATGGGTTTGATTCCATGGCTGAGAAAATCTTTGATATTGGTATTGAGTCCGATGGAGGTCATGGCTACCACGATTAGAAATTTGCCGGTTTGGGAGAGAAAACAAAGTCTCATCTTGCTAACTGAAGAATATTATAAAATACACCCTTCTTCCAATTGGTGAATGACATACATAAACAGGGTGGGTATTTACTGATGAAATGAGGTGGGACATTTGAACAATTTTGATCAACAGAATTTTCAAAGAGAAGTATTAAGCTCCAGTATACCTGTATTAATTGATTTTTGGGCCCCATGGTGCGGGCCGTGTAAAAGGATTGCCCCTTTTATTGATGAAATAGCCGATCAATTTAAGGGTATAATACGGGTTGGGAAGGTTGATATTGATGATAATCAAGAGTTAGTTCAAAAATATGGAATTATGAGCATTCCGACTGTTTGTTTATTTAAAAACGGGAAACCGGTTTGCCGGTTAGTGGGGTTCCAGACCAAAGATAGAATAATATCTGCGATAAAGAAGTATATTGGATAAAGCTCTAAAACGCTTAATAGCTGTTGTAGTTTGATCTCATTTTTAAATATAATATTTTAAAGCTTAAAAGAGGGAATGGGTTCCTTCTTTTTTTTATAGGCATCTTTGTGATTTGGAAGGTCCTATCACCCTGTAGTTTGGAGGAAAGATTTGATCCAGTGTTGCTTAAATTAAGATAATTATCAGGAAACACTATCGCAATAATGAAGCAGAGCTGTCCCCAAAAGTAAATCGACAAATTAATTTTAAAGTACTTTTATAAACGGCCTATCTGCATATCATACGCTTACCACAGACAGGACAGTTTACCAGCGGGCAGACGTTTCCTCCCTTATGAGGAATCGTTTTGCCGCAGGAAGGACAGACGAGTTTCGTTATCTTTTTTTCCATAACTACACCTTCCGACATGTTTTGATTGCATCTTATTATTCGATTATCAAATTGGTGCTTCACTTTTTCAGTATCCATGATATGGGGGCTAATCCTGGTCAATCCTGCGAATCTCGAAAATCTTGGTAAGATTTTTATTCCGGCTTATATATTTCCCTATATATTTTTATCCCCACATGTGCCCACATAGCCACATAAGTGTGAAGAGTCTTAATCCTGATAATCTTGTCAATCCAGTAAAACATGGTACGATTCACTAAAAAATGTCTAAGGTCGCTGGAAAAAATTATTTTTCAGCAGAGATAATTTTTTTGGTGAAGGATCGATTTCCTGAACGACAGAGGAAATTATTTTTGTGTCAGGATCGATTTCCCGAACGACAGAGGGAATTATTCTTGTGTCAGGATCGATTTGCTGAACGACAGAGGGAATTATTTTTGTGTCAGGATCGATTTGCTGAACGACAGAGGTGATCTTCCCCCGATTTGCTAGACACTTGGTTAAGAGATAAAATATAACCAAGGAGTTGAAGACATGTCAGGTCGGGTATATAGTAAAGAATTTAAAGAACAAGCAGTGCTTTTAACCGAAACGAG
>JAEZKW010000010.1 GCA_023415375.1 Bacillota bacterium | reverse complement strand
TCGACTTCCACAATATTTAATAGATTAAAGCGATGTTCATGCCCTTCTTCATCAACCAAAGTTATCCAGTTTGTTTCTTGATCAGCCATTTTTTATTTCCTCCTAATTTATATTCATTCGCCAATTTTTTACGGCAAATTCTCTACCAAACTTTAAAGTCTATGCCGGTTTGATTTGGATTATATCATTTTGAGCTCTTGAATTCGCTCTACGCATAACAACTTTTTTGGATTGACTTTGCTATTTTGCCCTCTCAAGTCATCTTAATACCTTTTTTAAAATCCAAAAAGTTTTGTAGGATAATGGTGGCCGCAACCTGATCAATTTTTCCTTTTCGCTTTTTCCGCGATAAATCGGCCTCAATCAATAAGCGCTCAGCCGAAGCTGTAGATAGTCGTTCATCCCAATATTCAATTGTAATGCCAGATATATTTTTTAAAGCCAAGCCAAAGTTCCGGGCTTTATCGGCCATAATCCCTTCAGTTCCATTCATATTTTTAGGTAAACCGAGTACCACAGCGTCTACTTCATAATCTTGAATCACTTGATGGAGATAGTTCAAATCTTGTTTTAAAGAACCCTTTCGATGCCAAACAGAGAAAGGTTGTGCCGTTAATTCTAGAGGGTCACTGATTGCCAGTCCAATTCGGCGTTCTCCTAAATCCAGTCCCAACCACCGCATATTTACACTCCAAACTTTATCGTTTTCTATTGGTCTTGGCCCAAGCATGCATATTAGCCTAAGAAAAAATACATAAAAACGACAATTTAATTTATCTTAGGACCTGCCGGAAGTAAAATCTGAATTTGAAAGCCAAAGTTCGGTAAAGTAGTCCTTAAACCCTCGATCTTAAATTTGGCGTCCGCAATCTCATTTTGACGGGCTAAAATATCCTGCGCCTCTGACACAGGTTTTCCCTTAATTAAGTTTCTTATTTTACCAGGGTTTAGCAGACCCCTGATCTGTCCCTGCCCATCCAGTTCTAAATTAGCATTTTCATCATTATATTGGGTAGGATGTATCGATACCAAGGTTACTTTCTGGTCCTGGGCCTCAAAATGAGCTGGAACCGCTCTCTTAAACCGCCCATTCAAAAATTTTTGAATTCCCACCGTAGTAGGGGCTAAAACCTTAATCCGGTATTCAATAATAGTTTCTACAGAATCACTTTGAACTCCAATATCCGGTTTACTGGTTATATGAACAATCTCGGGTTTTGCAAGATCCTGTATGTACACATAGTCCTTATTAACCAAACCACGGGCTTGTTCAGCAAAAGAAAGTTGCATTTGTTTTCTAGCCTCATCCTCACCTTTTTTAACATCATTTAAATCAACAATCGCTACTTGTTGATCAATTCCATTCCGGGTGGGAAGTGGGTTTGTTACTTTCAATAGATTATTATATCTTCCTTCAATAGTATTAATGGATTTGCCAGGCTGGTTACCAATTGTACCTTTCTTATCAGCCGTGATAGTAACCTCCGCCTTTCCATAATTCTCTCCAGTAATAATTCCGAGCTCTGTTTTTGTTACCTTTTTAGGTATCAGAGCGTCACTGTCGGTTCGAAAATGAATTCCGTTTTTCCCATAAAGGATACTTCCTTTGGGAAGCAAAACCGGCTGATTCGAGCCATTAATTATAATAACCTTGCCAACAGCTGCAGTAATACCAACGAGTTTACGCCCAGTTGCAACAGTTTGAGTGGTAATGGTAAAATTTTGGGCCAAGTCCTCTGCAGGTATATTACCTTTATCAATATCGGCATCCGTAAAGGTACTCCCTATTTGAACAGCTGATTTAAAAGATAATGTTTGGATTTTTGGGTATACCATGACGACCGCTTTGGGTTGCAAGAACCACCAAATAGACATAACTAAAGTAAATATAAGTAGAACCATTGCCGGAATCAATCGACTATATTGAGACGTTTTAATCGATAAGGGCCTTTCGTCTTGGGGCTTGGAACTCGCTATGACTTTTGTTTCCCCCTGGTACCCCGGTTCAAAGGGTACTGGCCCGCTACTTTTTTGATTATCACGATTCCAAACTGTTGAGATCCCTAAACGTTGCGCAAGTGAAATTAAAGCTGGTTCAACCCCATTGATAATGATTTCTTTTTCTTCTTCTTCGGCATAAAATTTCAATAACCGTAAGTTGATTTCATTAGTTAATAATGAACAGTTTTCAGGTACCTCTATCACTATCTCAGGATCGGAACTGTTAATAATCTCTCTTGCCAGTTGCTCAATTTTATAGTCGGGATTCAATTGAATGGTTTTATGAATCCCCATTCGGTTCATCTCCTTTTTTATCGCGTATACGCACGTTCCAATCTTCTAAAATCAAAAGTAAAAGCATTGGCAATCCGAACATGTACATGGTAGCGACAGTAACGATTCCCGTATCATTAATCAATAATGCCACAATTGCAGTCAGAGTCAATCCAAAAAATCCTCTGGTTTGACCCTGATACTTTTGGATAAAACGTGATATCAGTAACGGCGGTTTCTTATATAGTATTGGGATCACCAGCAAAATTAAAATTAAAATTTTTGTCCAAAAAGTATAAGCGATCAATCGAATGTTTAATTCCAACTTCCTCTTAATCAGATCAGCGATGGTACCAAAGCCTTGGCTCCGAATAATATCTAAAAATTGTCCAAAATGAGTCATATTTGTATTATTGAGATAATAATCCCACAGTCCTACAATCACCAATAAAGAAATTGCAGCTACAATTAAACCAACAATCTCTTTCCAATGAATTGGCCGCCCTAGCCAAAGATAAGTGGTAATCCCCAGTCCTATAAGCGCGGTTGCCCCACCCCCAATGCTTGAACCAAGATTGGGATGAGCCAAAAAAACAGCTATAAAACAGGTGAAAATCCATAATATTTGTTTTTGATGGCGGATTATCTTCTTTAAATGAGTCGAAATCATTACGATTATGGCCCCTAATAAAAAACCCATATATTCATTACCGATACCATAAAAGCGGGCCCCTGCAACAGCTGAATACCCGAAAAAAGAACGCAATTCTAGAAAACCATTAAAAAAACCTTCCAGGAGGATTACTGTAATCGTTAATAAAGCAATACCGGATAGGGCCAACAATGGTTTACCACGAGCCCAATATCGAACAATAACCCAAATAAGTGTGGCGAGTCCAAACGTCCATCCTAAGATGGCGATCCAATTGAGGGGATTGAAGGCGGCTTCTATCAAAAATACTACTGGAATTGTAATTAAATATAAATAACTATTTGCCAAATATTTAAGTAAAGTAAATTGTTTGGGCCAAAAAACCGCACACAGAATTCCTGCTAGTACCAATCCTATAAATATATAAGCATATATTGTTAAAAGAGGCCAACGCACATTGTAGTTTTGAATTAATTGTTCCTGCTCCGAACGGACCATCCGCCAATCGCCCGAAACCTGCCGTAAAACATGACCACTAAAATATCGCGACTTCGGGATATTCAAATAATGAAGTAAGGTAATCGGTAAATCATAACAGGTTATAATTCCCGTTTTTCGAGTACTGGGAGAATAAAGAAGTCCACCCCCAAAACCTGGTCCTTGAATAACCACCGGGCTTAACCGCTGAGCGGCTCCGGTATTCCGTAATGGAGCCTGTGCTGTAAAAAGCAACGTCAAAGTTTGGTGAACATCAATTTCTTTAAAAAATCGTCCCAATAAAGAATCATAATGATGTAATATCTGTCTTCGATAACGCTCCGATTGAGGTTCTGTCAGATAGAGACTAAAACGTTCCAACCGTTCCAAATCGCCGAGTGTTACAACGACTACATTTGCTTTACGACGAAATTCATGCCATGCATTAAAAACTTGATCATTATCTGTTCGTAGGCCAAATGGGAAAGTGGGATCATTCTGGACTGAGTCTTCACCGATATCCCCGAAGTCAAGCTGTCCTTTTTGATCCATCAATAACAATGCACCGCAACGGCCAATCAAGTCGGCATCAGCATTACCAACAGCTGCCGTTTTTAATGAATTACGATGTAATAATTCTCCAAACAACCCAATATTGGGAGTAATATCTCTGCTATTGAGTTGAATCAATCTAGCTAACCCAATATGTACAATACCAGCTGTTGGCGCATGGTATCCCATGAGAGTTTGATATAACTGCCCGGCCGGTATCTGTCGATACTTTTCAGAGACCCCAAATAACAAATAATTATCTTCAGCAGCCTTTACTTGAGTACCACTGTTAAAAGTAAAATAAATTTGGTCCAAGGTCACCGGTTCCGAAAGTGGAGTGGTCATAATCGCTGTTGCACCATTTCGAACCAATTGGAAAAGGTTGGGATATCGGGGCGTAATATCCTCGAGCGCCAAACGCGGTATATCTAAGATCAATACTTCCCTGGAATTGGTAGCACATAATGTAGGCTGGCTTATAGGAAATAATATCACCAAAAGAAAGAAAATCATGAGTACCTGGCGCCACACTTTTAGCCACCCCTTTTCAAAGATTAAAGCCTGTCCGTTCTTTTCTTTAGTTTCATGTCATAAAGAAAAGGGGCTGTCTTAAAAGTAATTAAAATCAATAAGATATACAAATTATTATATATTGTACCTTTAACCTTTAAGCTTTCTTTTGGGACAACCCATTATCTCATAATACCCAATCCTCCTATAATTGTCAATCAGGCTCTGAAAACTTCAAATCGAGTTTTTCAGAACTCGGTTCAGCACAGGTAGACGAATTTTCATCTTTAAAACAAAGATCATAAAAACTTCTAAAAATAACGCCGACAATGGCCCCTAAAGGAACTGCAAAAATCATTCCTGTGAGCCCAAAAACGGTTCCTCCAAACATAATTAAAAAGATTACAGTAACCGGGTTTAGCCGTAAATTACAACTAATAATCCGGGGAGCTAAAAAAATTGCTTCAATTTGATTAATGGCCAGGAATAGTATAAGCACATACAATACAAGCCAGGGAGATTTGAGCAAAGCAAAAATAATTAAAGGAATTGCACCAAGAATCGGCCCGAAATAAGGAATAATATTAAGAACACCAACGATAAATCCTAAAAGAATGGCGGCTTCGAAACCCAATATACTTAGCCCGATTGCAAATAATGCTCCAACGATTAATATGTCCAATAATTGACTTCGAATATAGTATTTAAAAACGGTATCAATATCTAAAAATGTATGAGTCCAATGAGTGCCCATATATTTTTGAGTCCATTGCAAGATATCTCTTTTAAGTCGCGGATAGTCTCTGCTAATATAATAGGCGATCAGAGGAATGAGTAAATAAAGAAGTGATTGAGAAAAAACCTTTATAGCTGTTCTTCCTAATTGAAGAAAAGAATCTTTAAGAATACCGGTAATTCTCTGGGTCAAATCTTCAGTCATTACTTGCGGATCAAAGGGAAGCTTCCAAGTGTGTAACATTGCGTTCAATTTATCTTGAATTCCTTGTAGATCCATTAATATCATCGGTAACTTTTGAATCAGTGCCGACAAATCTCGGATAAGACGTGGAATTAATATTTCTAAAATCAACACACTGAGTACAAAAAGGACTCCATAAATTGTAAGAATAGCAAGGTCGCGGCGGGCCCCTTTTTTTTGCAAAAATTCAACCATCGGATTTAAAGCATAAGCCAGAAAAAAAGCCAGAATAAATGGCAGCAAGATGGCCCGTGATAGGTAAATTACTATCAATATAAAGGAGATGATCACAATCAGAAAAAATAACTTTTTTAAGGTCAATCTCGGCTCCATGATTCTATGACAGTCTGCGCACGCGCGCAAAATCAAAAAAAGGCTGTCTAATAGTCTCCCATACAAGAGTTATCCAATATTAAAAGCTCTTTTAACGCCAATATTGTAAATACCCTTATAAAGACAATTAGGCAGCCTATTTACCAATTATGAGGTCCGGTGGGCCAGTTTACGTGAAAATGCTTCAGTTCCATTCTTTACTGCAGAAGTCCATCTTTTGGCATTATCTCGCACCATTTTTACAGTACCGTGAGTCCGTCCACTTAATTGATCCGCTTGCAGATTCATATTTTTCATGACACCTGATTTTTTACGCATTAACATAACAACTCCAACAGTAGCCCCAATTACGCTTCCGGTAATAATCCCCCTAACAAGCTTATTCATTAAACTCACCTCTTTCCGATAGGACGATTTATGGATATTATCTCCCATTCCAAAAGGGGCTAGTCATAATTTTATCGAAATGACTTATCAATCGTTCCGCCGCCCAGCATTAGATCGTCCTCGTAAAAAACTACAGCTTGTCCCGGAGTGACAGCCCGCTGAGCTATCCCGAATTCCACTCTTACCTGTTCTTTGTTAACCGGACTTACAAGGGCGAAAACTGGTTTAGCACTATAGCGGATTTTGACTTCAACTTCCCGTGGAGAATCCAAATCTTCAAATGCGATCCAATTCATTTTTGAAGCAATTAATCCTTTACTAAAAACCTCTTCTTTCGTGCCAACAATGACTTCATTGGTCTCGGGGTTAATTTCAGTTACAAAAAGAGGAGTACCGGCTGCGATTCCAAGGCCTTTTCGCTGACCAATGGTAAAATTAGAAATTCCTTGGTGGTGACCAAGAATCTTGCCGTTTTGATCAACGATTGTTCCCGGTTTGACCATACCCGGGGAATATTCATTAATAAACCGGCCATAGTCTTGATCCGGAACAAAACAAATTTCTTGGCTGTCCGGTTTATCGGCTACCCTCAATCCTAACTCTGCCGCCTTTTTGCGAATAATGGTTTTTTCAAAATTCCCAAGCGGGAATAAACTACGGGCTAGTTGCTTTTGATTAAGGCCGTACAAAACATAACTCTGATCCTTGGTAGTATCAATCCCTTTCCGTAATACCCAGCGGCCAGTTTTCGGGTCTTGGCCTTTTTGCACATAGTGACCGGTTGCTATATAATCTCCGCCCAAAGATAAGCTTTTTTCAAGGAGATTGTCAAACTTGAGACTATGGTTACAAACAATACAAGGATTTGGTGTCCTTCCTTGTAGATATTCTTCAACAAAATAATCAATTACTTTTTCACGAAAAGGAGCTTGAAAATTGAGCACATAATAGGGAATACCCAGCTTACCTGCGACTGCTCTGGCATCCTCTACTGCCCCTAAAGAGCAGCAACCTCCCTCCACCTCGGTGCCATACGGTAAATCACTCGGCCAAATTTGCATCGTGACCCCTATGACTTCATATCCCTGTTCAAGTAAAAGAGCAGCGGCGACAGAGCTATCAACACCGCCGCTCATAGCCATAATGACCCGGGGCATGTTTCCTCCTTGGTTCTCACAAATTTTAAAAATATCTTTAGAATCCAGAAGCCAGAATAGAAAACATCAAAAAAGCCAACTGTGATCCTCCTCTTAGACTACTGGCTCCTGAATCCCCCTCCTACCTAGTAATATCTTTAGAATCCAGAATCCAGAATAAAAAACATAAATAAAGAAAAAGCCTAATATGATCCTCCCAAGCTACTGGCTTCTGACTCCTGTCTCCTGGCTCCACCTGTCACTGAATCATACAGTGGAGACATTGACCTCAGCTTGTTGACAATCCCGGGTAAAACCTCAATTAAATAATCAATCTCTTCTTTGAAGTTGGATTTACCGAGAGTTAGTCTTAGAGAGCCATGGGCAATTTCATGGCTGATACCCATACCTAAAAGCACATGAGAAGGCTCCAGCGACCCTGAAGTGCAGGCCGAACCGCTGGAAGCGGCAATCCCTCTTAAGTCTAGATTCAACAATAACGACTCGCCTTCAATATACTCAAAGCTCAGGTTCACATTTCCCGGCAAGCGTTGATTCCGGTGCCCATTTAAGCGTACATGATCAATTTTTCCCATCACATTGTCAATAAGATAATCCCTTAACTGGGTAATTTTGCCTTGATTTTCAGCTAAATGATTATTAGCTAGCTGTAATGCTTTGGAAAGACCTACAATTCCGGCGATGTTTTCAGTGCCAGCCCGCCGGTTGCGCTCCTGTCCTCCGCCTTGGATTAAGGATTGGATCCGGGTACCTTTGCGGATATATAATGCCCCCACGCCTTTGGGACCGTAAAACTTGTGAGCTGATAGAGAAAGCAGATCAACGGATAAATCGTTGACATCAACCGGTATGGAACCCACTGATTGAACCGCATCGGTATGAAAAAGAATTTTTCTTTCCCGGAGATGCTTGCCAATGGCTGCAATCGGCTGAATGGTTCCCACCTCGTTGTTGGCATGCATAATGGAGACTAAAATCGTCCTTTCAGTCAACGCATTCAACACATCCTGCAGGTCGACCAAACCATCTGAGTTTACTGGAATATATGTGATTTGAAATCCTTGTTTTTCTAAATACTTACAAGTATCAAAAATCGCATGGTGTTCGATGGTTGAGGTAATGATATGATTTCCTTTATCTTTATGGGCCGAAGCAACTCCCTTGAGGGCCATATTATCGCTTTCGGATCCGCATCCTGTAAATACGATTTCACTGGGTTCATGTGCTCCGAGCTCTTTTGCTACGATTACTCGGGCATCCTCAATGGCTTTACGGGTTTCCCTGCCAAAGGAGTGGATACTGGATGGATTTCCAAATGAATCGGTATAGTATGGCAACATGGCCTGTAATACTTCCGGATCAACAGGTGTGGTCGCCGCATGATCAAAATATATTTTTTTCAACTTCCTCGACTCCTAATTCAATATAACTAGTTTTGCCTGTCAATGTCTTTTGTATGTTGACAACTAGTCATTTATTTGATTTGCGTCAATTGCTCAAGAAAGAATTGAATCTTTTTTATGGAACCATAATTTTTGAATTGAATAATTAGCTCGCCTTTGTTTACCATAATCTGCCCCACACCTGAAGCCAAGAGAATTTTTTTAAAATCGAAAGAATCCCAACATTTACCGGCAATACTTGAATTATTGGTTAAAATAAACCATTGATTATCTATTAAGGGATCACCCGTTAAGAAACGCTTAAAATCGCCCCATTCCCTTTTTTTTAGCCGTAGTGAATAAAACTCTAACACCGCATCTTTGCAACAATCCTGGTTCTGAATATTCATCCGTACTTCTAATCCGGAACTAGCTTTTAAAGAATCGATTGTAGCCTCTAAAAAACGGATTTTTAATTCCTTTCCCCGATAGATCGTAGTGATTTGGGAATAAACATTCCCGAGAAAGATGCCGTTTTTTTCAGGAACTGTATCCAAAAAAGCCGCCAGTTTAGTCAATATATGGTGATGAAACAATTTTACCGGCCAATTGGTTACAAAGATTGAGATTAAAAAAAAGGCAAACAGCAATAAACTTAAAATATACATGATTCCTCCAATACAACTACCACCCCGGAGCCTATTTTCAAACGTATATGACTTCAAATACATTAACTTCCTTATAAAGCGGTAGGAAGACAGGGTAAATAGCTACTTGATTAACCAAATTACCAAGGACATAACCAACACGAAAAAGAAACCAATCGTTATAGCCAAGACTCCACTTTGCTCCCGATCATTTCGTAAAAAGTTGAGTCCAATCAAAAGCCCAATAACACTCACTATGAACATGAGTTTTGCATTAGCCGTTGCTGTTACAAAAAGCAATGCTCCGGCTGAAATCACGTTATATTGCATGGCCGTAATTTTCATTCTTTGTCCCAAGCCTCAACTCACTTTTTATTAAAATCAATTCCATCTTTAAAACGAGCATTATAGGCATCAAAATTGGGAACAATTCGCTGGTAGTCGTGACCGACTAAGGATGAGTTAATCATATAATCAGCTGAAGCCCGATTACATGCTACCGGAACATTCCATACGGCTGCAATCCTCAGTAAGGCCTTAACATCAGGATCATGGGGTTGCGGCTCGAGGGGGTCCCAGAAAAAAATCAACATATCAATTTTCCCTTCAGCAATGAACGCACCAACCTCTAAGTCTCCCCCTAAAGGACCGCTTTTAAATTTATGAACATCAATTTGCAGTGCTTCTTCCAATAATTTCCCAGTGGTACCTGTTGCATAAAGATGGTGTTTTCTTAAAATATCCCGGTATTCTTCAGCCCATTCCAGTAAGCTCTTTTTTTCATGATCATGGGCAACCATGGCAATATGTTTTGACTTAAAAGTTAGCGGATCGTGATTTGACATATTATATTCCCTCCGTATTTCACCATTTCTTTCATTATACCTTACTTCATGGCAAAATGCTTGGAATTAATACAAATTCGATCCATTAAAACAAAAATCCGGTAATAAAAATTATACCGGATTGAAGTACCTTTCATAATCAAAAAGGTTTTATGCCAAGCTAATTACCCTATGTATTTATCAATTTCCCCTGCGATTTCCTTTTTAGGCCTAAATCCCACCAATTTGAATGCCGGATTGCCGTCCTTAAACAGACAAATCGTCGGGATGCTCATAACCCCATATTCACTAGCCAGTTGTTGGTTATCATCCACATTAATCTTACCTACTTCAATTTTCCCGGCATATTGGGAGGCAATCTCCTCAATGACAGGTCCCACCATTTTGCAGGGTCCGCACCAAGGGGCCCAAAAATCAACAAGTACTGGAACTTTGGAGTCCAAAACTTCTTTTTGAAAGTTACCTTGGTCCAAATTCATCATTACAAACACCCCCCTTTTATCAGTTGATTGATATTTACAATTGATATTCTCTTTTTATCGACATGATGTTAAATTCAGTATCTCCATCATTTATGCAGTTCATTCTTTGTTTGATGGGATAATTTATTATTCGATTATTTTAGTCTTACGATCGCTATCTACATTTTGCGTTCTCTTTACCTAATTAGGGCACTTGATAAACTTGAAGAAGATTGGTAGACCCTGGTTCGTTCGTACGAACTCCGGCAGTCAATACAATCAAATCATCTGAATGTATAAAACCGTTTTTCTTTGCCGCTTCGACACTTACATCAAGCATACTGTCAATATTTTGCTCAGTTGGGACGATTAAAGGATAAACGCCCCAGGATATTGTTAATTGTTGAGCCACTTTTTTAAGAGGAGTCGCCGCCACAATCGGGGCCTGCGGTCGATACTTCGAAACGGTCCGGGCCGTACTTCCTGATTGAGTTGAACTTATAATAGCCGTTGCTTTGAGATCAAGAGCCGTTTGACAAGTAGCATGACTAATGGCATCGGCTACAGTCGGGAAAACACTCACTTTTTTTTGGTCTAAAATCTGATCATACCGTAAGGAATTTTCGATCCGCTCTGCAGTTTTGGCCATCATCTCAACGGCTTCTATGGGATATTTCCCTGCAGCAGTTTCTGCCGAAAGCATAATGGCGTCCGTACCGTCAAGAATGGCATGGGCGATATCCGTAACCTCTGCACGGGTTGGTCTCGGATTTCGAATCATCGACTCCAACATTTCAGTCGCGGTAATTACTGGTTTTCCGGCCCGGTTGCATAAATCAATTAAAGTCTTTTGAATAATGGGTACTTCCTCTAAAGGAACTTCCACCCCCAGATCGCCCCGGGCGACCATTATCCCATCACAGGCTTGAAGAATCTCTTCACTATTTCGAAACCCTTCTTCATTCTCAATCTTGGCAATTAAAAGTTGATTGCCTCCCAATTCACTCACGAGTCTACGGATTTCCAACAGATGCTCCGCCTTGCGGGCAAAAGAGACCGCAATAAAATCAACTTGTTGTTTGACAACGAATTCAATATCGGCAGGATCTTTACCCATGAGTGCCGGTAAATTTACTGAAATCCCTGGAAGAGTTACTCCTTTACGGGATGTTAACTCACCATTATTTAACACCTGGCATTCGACTAGATTATCCTTCAATGTCACCACACTCAAGTTAATCATACCATCTGCCAATAGAATTTTGCTTCCTACCCTGACATCTTGAAGTAAAGTTGGATAATCGATATAAATATAACCGTCGGTTTTGTCCTTGGCGGGGTCAATCGTTAAGTAAAGCCGATCACCCTCTTTTAACAACAATGGCTCTGTTTTAAGTTTTCCGATTCTAATTTTTGGGCCCTGGATATCGGCTAAAATACCCACGGTTACCCCGAGACGCTCGGCTGTATCCCGAATTAACCGAATCCGCTCGGCATGTTCCTCATAAGAACCGTGGGAGAAATTTAGGCGGGCAATATTCATACCCGCTTTAATCATTTTTTCCAGGATTACCGGATCCGTGCTAGAGGGTCCTATTGTACAAATAATCTTGGTCTTTTTCACAAGTACCTCCTAGACATTTGCCATAATATTTACCAATTCAAGCTCTGCCGGATTGAGTGATTTTTTAGTATTAATTGCCTCATCCAAATTGCAGACGCTGATTTGATTATTAGTATACCCAACCATCTTTTCACTTTCTCCTGCTAATAATAAATCAACGGCTTTTGCTCCCATCAGTGTTGCAATCTTGCGGTCAAAAAATGATGGAGTACCACCCCGTTGCAAATGGCCCAAAATTGTAATACGAACATCAAGGCCGGTTCGTAATGACAAGTAATTGCCCACTTTAAAGGAACTAGAATGTTCAATATTATTGGGATCACCAAATAGTCCTTCAGCAACTAATACAATACTATGCGACTTTTTACGTGAAGTATTCGCCATGATTTGAGCCGCCAAACCCTCTAAATCGCAAGGAATTTCCGGAACCAAAACCGCTTCAGCCCCTCCGGTCAAGGCTGCCGAAACAGCAATAAAACCGGCATTTTTACCCATAACCTCAATGACGCAGGTCCGATTATGTGAAGAAGCTGTATCACGTACTTTGTTCATGGCATCTAAAACTGTATTCACTGCCGTATCAAATCCAATCGAATAATCGGTACAGCCGATATCATTATCAATAGTACCCGGGATTCCTACAGTTTGAAATCCCATTTTGTTTAAAACCTGAGCTCCATGAAAAGAACCGTCTCCACCAATAATGACGAGCCCATTTAACCCGAGTTTTTCCAATTGTTCTTTAGCTAGCGCTTGCCCTTCCGGTGTTTTAAATTCAAGACAACGGGCTGATTGTAAGATTGTGCCGCCGCGTTGGAGAATATCCCCTACCGAACGGGAATCCATCTTAACCATATCGCCTTCCAAAATGCCGCTAAATCCACGTTTAATACCAAATACCTCACAACCATGAAAAAGCGCTTTACGAACGATGGACCGAATTGCAGCATTCATACCCGGAGCATCGCCACCACTTGTTAACACTCCAATTTTCATTTTTGCCTCCGTAGTTCGTTTAGTTTTCGTTGTATTTGCCATAGTTTCGATACCTCTTGTATCTGTCCTCTAATAACATTTCGGGCGACATTTGTAATAAAAATTGCAAATGTTTACTTATGGCAGCTTTCAGATTAACAGCCGCTCCAGTGTGATTTTTATGAGCTCCTCCCAATGGTTCAGGAATAATTTCATCGACGATTCCAAGTTCCAAGAGGTTTGAGGCGCTAAATTGTAAAGCATTTGATGCTTCGGTTGCTTTTGAAGCATCCTTCCACAAAATTGATGCACAAGCTTCAGGGGAACAAACAGAATAATAAGCATTTTCCATGATTAAAACTCTGTTCCCGACACCCGTTGCCAAAGCGCCGCCGCTCCCTCCTTCTCCTGTAATCACAACGACTATAGGAACTTTCATATTGGCCATTTCCCGGATATTGCGCGCTAAAGCCTCAGCCTGACCACGTTCCTCTGCCTCAATCCCGGGATAGGCTCCCACTACATCAACTAAACATATGATTGGCCTGTTAAATTTATTAGCCTGTTGCATTAAACGCAAGGCTTTGCGATATCCTTCCGGATAAGGCAATCCAAAACTTCGGTAAATGTTTTCTTTGGTATCCCGACCTTTTTGTTGGCCCAGAATTGTGACAGGAATCCCTTCAAAAAAAGCGACTCCTCCTACCATAGCCGGATCATCTCGGAAGCTTCGATCGCCATGGAGTTCAATAAAATCTGTGCAAATCATGCCCACATAATCAAGAAAAGTAGGACGTTTGGGGTGACGGGCGATTTGCATCCGTTGTAAGGGTGATAAATTTTTATAAATTTCAGTTCGCAGGGAATTAGCTCTTAACTCAAGTGCCAGGATCTGTTCTTCCATATCGATCCCTTTTTCCCGGGAAAACTGTTTTATTTCTTCAATCTGTTTTTCTAATTCCAATACCGGTTTTTCAAACTCTAATATCGGTCCTTGATTAATTGCCAAAAGCCCCACCTCCGTTCGTATGCAATTTAAGCAACTGGGTTAGGGTTGCTTTTAAATCTTTACGATTTACAAGGATATCTACAATTCCATGTTCCAATACGAACTGGGATGATTGGAAGCCCTGCGGTAAGGTTTGGCGAATCGTTTGTTGAATAATCCGGGGGCCGGTAAAACCAATCAATGCATCCGGCTCAGCAATAATAATATCTCCCAGTGAAGCAAAACTAGCAAATACGCCTCCCATGGTGGGATCCGTTAAAACTGAGATATATAGACAACCAGCTTCTGATAACCTATTTAATGCCTGACTCGTTTTCGCCATTTGCATCAGAGAAAATATTCCTTCCTGCATCCTGGCCCCTCCGCCTCCAGCAGATACAGCAATAAAAGGCAACTTTTCTTTGGTTGCATATTCAATTGCGCGGGTTATTTTTTCACCAACCACTGAACCCATGGAACCCGCCATAAAACCAAATTCAATAATGGCTAGACTTACCGGGATACTGTTAATCAATGCCCGTCCGATAATAGCGCCTTCATTGAGTTCCGTTGCTTTCTGAGCTTTTTTGATTCGGGGTTCATATTCAGGAAAATTTAAAATATTAACCGTTTTTAACTCGGAGTTAATTTCCTGAAATCCATCCTTATCGACTAATAACTCTAAACGTTCTTTGTAATTAATCCGGAAGTGAAAATTGCATTTCGGGCATACTTTTAAATTTTTCTCTAAATCTTTATGGTAGGTAATTTGAGAACAGCGATTACACTTAACCCATAATCCATCCGGTATTTCTTTTTTTTCTACCGCATCAATACGACCACTAAATTCTTGTTGTTCACTCTTAACTGTAATATATTTCGGCTTCGTTTTAAACAGATCTTTTATCAAAAACTCCACTCCTTAAGCTTATCATGTATTCCGGAGCATGTAAAAAATATAACAATTTCAATAAATTATCATGCAATCTCAGTTAAAACGCTTCACGTTTTTTAAGGAATTGTACGACAATTCCCCTTATTTCGTGATTCTTGGTAAATATTCCTGCAGAATTAATTTTTTCAGAATTAATTCCTCCGAAATTAAAACCTTTGAAGTGCATTGTTAATAACTTCATTCGCTTGTTCAATTTCAAGTTGGGTCACCATGACTTCTACATTTTGTTCTTCTTTCAATGTTGAGTTAGATTCTTTCAATTTTACCAGAATACCTTCTATTTCCAATAGTTGTTTTAATATTGCGGCTATTCTTCGATTTGGTGCTATGTAAACAGCAACCCACATTGAAGGAATCCCTCTTTCCAATTAAAAGCGCAGAGGCGCCTATATATCAGGATAAATGAGGACGTAAAGCTTGTCAAGTAAAAAAACGATAATTAACAGAGTAGTAATCTATCTAAACCTTTCTTTAACAGAAAAAATCTTATCGCAAGATCGTAGATCCAACACCAAGTGCCCCGTTCGTTTTAAACGGGCCTTTTAAAACATGGTGGATATTTTCTTGCAAAAATAGATTTTTGGTCCAGAATGCTTTCACTGGACCAATGGAAATTTTTTTTGTCTTTGTATTCTTGATGATTTCGAATATTTTTTTATTAAAAATACTTTAAATCAAATTGCATTGACTAAGCTCTTAAACAGGGCACCCCGTTCCTGGTAATTCTTAAACATATCGTAACTGGCGCAGGCCGGTGACAATAATACGACTTGACCTGGCCTCGCAAGCTTTGTCGCGATTTTAACCGCATCTTCAAAGGTTTCAGCCGAAGTGATCGGAAAATCTTTCTGGCATTTCCTAACTGCCGCAATAATCTGTGGTGCGGTAACACCAATTACTATCAAAAGTTTGCAGTGATTCACAATAACTGAAGCCAGTTTATCAAAGGGAAGGTGTTTATCGTAACCGCCGGCAATAAGAATTGTAGGTCTGGTCATGGCCATTAATCCGGCAATAGCCCGATCTGGGGTCGTGGAAATTGAGTCGTTATAAAAAAGCACCCCATTTCTTTCCCGCACAAATTCCAAACGGTGTTCAACCCCACTGAATTCTTCCACGATCGGGGTCAAATTTTTAAGGGGCACTCCATTAATCCGCGCAGCTAAAGATGCAGTTAATATATTTTCAACGTTATGATCACCTAAAAGTTTCAACCGTTCTCTGGTCGTTAATATTTCAGTTTGGCCGTGTAGCCGAATAATTAACTTGTCGCCTTCCAGATAAGCTCCTTCATCCTGAGGCTTCAATCGGCTGAAATAGTATAATTTACCTTTTACTTTAGTGGAAAGGCTACGGGTAATTTCATTGTCATAATTTAGAATGGCGATATCTTCAGCGCTCTGATACTGTAAAATATTGCTTTTAGCTTCGATATATTCCTCCATCGATGCGTGAATATCCAGATGGTTTGGAGTAACATTGGTGATAACTGCCAACTGTGGACTTCTGCTAACAGTCTGAAGTTGAAAACTGCTTAGCTCAAGCACAACCTTAGAGGAAGCGTCCATTAACGGTAATTGATCCATTAAGGAACGCCCAATATTACCGCCAATAAAGGTAGCCGGAAAAGCTGAAGCCATCATCAATCCGATTAAGGTGGTCGTCGTAGTCTTACCGCTGCTGCCAGTAATCCCCGTGATTCGGCCCGGGCATTTTTCAAAAAACAATTCCATCTCGCTGCTGAAAATGGCCCCCTCGGCCCTGGCTTTTTGTAATTCCGGCAAATCTTTTTTCATACCTGGAGTCACATAAATATAATCAAAACCACGTAAATGGCTTAAATAATCATCTCCCAGGCAGTACTCAAGCTTTAAATCGCTGAGTTTGCCCATATAATCCTGAAGTTCCGCAGCTGATTTTTTATCAAAGACTGTTACCTGAGCGCCTTGTTCAACTAAATATCGGATTAAGGGGGTATTGCTAACAGCCAAACCAATCACTGCAGTTTTTTTAGGAGTATCCGTCATCATCAATCACCAGTTCTCCAAAAAATTATTGACTAACATTAATAGTATATCATTACAGCGAAATAAAAGATAAAACTACTTTCGCGCGCGCAAGCTCTTGAATAACCTTTACTTCGACAAATGAAAATACTCCTCCTTCTCCTAAAGCCCCAATAATTTGACACTCAATTATAAAAAAGCAGAGGGCGTTTTCGCCCTCTGCCCATTTTTGTTTATCAAATCTTATTACTACAACCGAGTACGTTAATGATTTTGTGTTTAACCATCGCCTTAATGGCTTCGCGGCCAGGGGCCAAATATTGTCTGGGGTCAAAATCACCCGGCTTTTCGGCAAAATGTTTCCGAATTGAAGCCGTCATGGCTAACCGTAAATCAGAGTCAATATTGATTTTACACACTGCCATGGAAGCCGCTTTCCGCAGCATTTCTTCTGGTACTCCTTGTGCACCCGGCATTTGACCGCCATACTTGTTAATCATCTCAACGAATTCAGGGATAACCGAAGAAGCTCCATGGAGAACAATTGGGAAATTCGGCAACCGTTTTTCAACTTCTTCTAGAATATCGAAACGTAATCTAGGCTCACCTTTAAACTTAAAGGCACCATGGCTTGTACCAATCGCAATTGCTAGAGAATCAACGCCGGTTCGCTTAACAAATTCTTCGACCTGATCCGGATCTGTGAAAGCGGCATCCTTTTCGGATACATTCACTGCATCTTCAATACCCGCAAGCTTACCAAGTTCACCTTCAACGACCACTCCTTTTGAATGGGCATAATCCACCACCTGCTTGGTGATTTTAATATTTTCTTCAAAAGGATGCTTAGAACCATCAATCATAACTGAAGTAAAGCCACCATCAATACAGGACTTGCAAACTTCAAAATCTTCGCCATGGTCCAAATGGACACAAATTGGTAATCCGGTATCCTCAATAGCAGCTTCGATTAATTTCATTAAATAGACATGCTTGGCATACTTCCGAGCGCCTGCGGAAACTTGAAGAATCAGCGGGGCCTTTTCTTCTTTAGCGGCTTCGGTAATACCTTGAACGATTTCCATGTTATTGACATTAAAAGCGCCAATAGCATATCCGCCCTTATAAGCTTTTTGGAACATTTCAGTTGTCGTAACTAACGGCATTGACTTCACTCCTTTGGAATCCTTATTTTATACGCGCCCATGCGCGAACGCGCGCTTACACGCGAGCTTTTGATTATACCTATTTTACCAGATTTAGGTTTAAAAGCAAACTGATTTTATAAAAAAACTAAAATGAAACCCTCATCCCGAGACACTTGCCCAAAAAGCAAATCCCGGATTTTCTTCTCCTTCATAAGAGGCTAGACTGCTATCTTCCCGGGTCAAGGCTTCAAGAAAGTCACCGTTGATAACGGCTTTTACTTTTGCTACAACTTCTCCCCGCTCCACCAGAAGACACTGATCCGCAGTCAATGAAAAATGACCTGAACTTGCATCCTGCGTATGCAAACCTAAAATGGAATATATAATCATTCCTTTATCGGTTTCCTTAATTAATCGCTCCCAAGTATCTAGTGTTTGACTGGTCTTTATAAAAAATCCGCCTGAAGGAATTGGTGTAGGAGTTAGCCCTGCTTTTTTGGCATATTTTAGGCTAAGTATCGGCGTTTTCAGCTTGCCCTCGTTGATAAAAGAGACCTTACCGCCAGCCACACCCTCACTGGTACACGGATAGGACATCGCTCGGTAGGGTAATAAGGTGTTTAATTCTAATGATAAATCATTCCGCAAAACTTGTCTTTCCGTCTGAAAATCATCGAGGGTAAAACGGCTTTGGCGGTTGACGACCAAACTGCCATAAAGGTTAGTCAATAAAAACTGCCCTAAAAACGACTCAAAAATCCCCGGAGGAAAAAGAAGCCGCATCTTTCCAGAGACTTCCCGAACAGGATTTTTAGCAAGTAATGACGCAATGTTAGCGGTGTTTTCGATCACACGCTTGATTTCCAATTCAGTAGGCCATTTTTTTTCACCATAACTTTCCCCGTAACAATCATTTGCCTCAAAAAAGAAGTCCACCGGGCTTTGGGAATAATTCACTTGTAAACCTTCGGAATTCATAATGACTCGAGTGCCATCATAGCAGCGAACTTTACCATCGATTTTTTTTATACCTTGATCGCTCAAATATTGTAATCCCTGTTCTAATAAACGAAATGGCAAGGGATCCTGATGATCAATAATTCTTTTTACTCTTTCATCGAAGAGTTCCACCTGGGGGATATTGCGCGCATGCGCGTCAGGCTTATAAAGGCCAACTCCATCGGGATCGCAATAGGTGGTCGCCCTCCAAATATCCATGTATTCCGAAAAATCATCAACAACTCTCGAGTCAAGTTTGGCAGAAGTAAATTTTTGATCGGCCCAGATAAGATAGATTTCACCACTGATACTTCTTTTATAGCCTGGAGCCGAGTATGGCCCACCAATTCGGTTATTCTTAAGACCGGTTTCAAATCCTCTGGTTTCATACAAATCAATCCGCCAAGCGGTTAGTTCAGTATGTTGTTTTAAATAATCATTCAATCGTTCTGCTAAGCGTGTTGCCAACTCCATTCTACTTACCCCCAATTGTTACTTCGGGATTTTTATCAATAACCAAGAAGTAATGAGAACCGCCACAACTTGGCACTCCTTGTCCCATCTTTCCACAGGTCCCGATAGCGTCGATTTGCAATTGACCAATGGCAGCCTTGACCGACCGTAATACCGACAAAATTTTGCCGCTGAAAATAGCCGGTTTATAAAGAACTGGTTCTGGAGATAATTGATAAATACCTGAACAATGAAAAACAAAATCCCCAAAAGCAGGGTTCACTTGGCCGCCCTGAAAACCAACAAGATACAAAACATTTTCATCGGCTTTCATCAACTGGTTATCCATTAAGATACGATAAAGATCTTTAGGCGTCACGGACTCAAAGTCCTGGTTGATGGGTAATGGTTTTTCCATTTCAATCCGGATATTGCTCATTCTGGAAATGGGGAGGTGGAAAAAGTTTTCAATCCGCTCGGCCCCGGTATAAGGGACACCTGCCCGATCCGCAGAAAAAATATCGGACAGACCGGCATTCAATTTTCCATGATCGACAATTTTAACAGTCTGGCGAACTTCACCCACGGCACTAATAGGCTGATACGCATAGTCCCCTTCAAGGGGTCCGTCAATAATTGATAAATCGGAATCGGCCACAGTCATTCCTGTTTTAAAACGTCCATTTTCACCGAGGATGGAGCTTTCAATGGAATCAGTTTCCGCGGCATGGCCAAAAGCCTCATGGGCGAGTCCTTTTGCCAAAGCATAATCAATCACTAATTTATAATGACCACCCGCCAGCTTAGGAGCTGATAATAAATCCAATGCCAGCCGAGTGGCTTTTTTGGCCCGTTCTTGGATTTTTCGGATATTCTCTTGTTTGATAAGAACTCCTAAGTCAGTCCCAGGTAAATTGGCAAAAGTTGTGGCTGTGTCTTCCGTCGATTTGGCGGTAATACTATGATACAACATCGAACGGGGTGTATTAAAAATTGTATCGGTACCATCTGATCGAACAATCCGCCATTCTTCGTCGGTAAGACGCAGAAGAGTACGGACCGATAAGCGGGAATCAATAACAGTTAATTCGTTATTCAATTCTTTCAACCGGGTTTCGATTTCCATTAAGCTTAATGTGCCATAAGGATTATCTAATTTAATTTCCCTACGGGTGTGATGTTCTTTGAGCTTAAAAATTTCGACGTTGGGTTCTCCATGAAAACTTTTGCTCTGCTCGGCCAAGAAAGCTGCCTTTTCAAATAAGTCTTTAACGACTTCCACGCTGATCTGGTCGGCAGCTGCAAAACCAATATACCCCTCGGGCGTAAAAACCTGGAGACCGATTCCCTCCAGATTACCACTACTAATTTCTTCGGTTTTGCCGTTATTAATATGAACTCCTATATCTTTCCGGCTTTGCAAGCGCAAAATAAAATACAATCCTCTGGCCATACCAATCTCTTTTGCTACATCAATAATCTGATTATATTGCTCAACTCTCACTTTTTCCGGCACCTCATTTTCTATCAATCGACAATTGAGAATTGACATTGATAAAGTATAATGTTAAAAATTTTGTTAAAAAACTTCTATTAAAGAAATTAATACAATCAACATGGGACGGCTAACCACACACCTATTATGAGCTTTGTTTTTATTCTCAATTCTCAATTTTCAATTCTCAATTGATTTCATTTAAATAGGTGTTCAGCCCTAATTTTCGTTTCAGCGGCTACGACTTGCGGGGCAAATATATTTAACAAGCCTTCACCAAAAGCCTGGAGATCGAGATTTGGGGACCACGAAAATAAATCCACTGTTAAAAACTTTTGTTCTGGGAAGACCTGGATTAATAAATATGAAGCTTCATTAATTTCACCACTGATCCGCATTCCTTTACCGTTGAACGCTTCAAACCGCCACCCGACATTTCCACTATTGGTAGTGGATATTAATCGGTTCATTTCGGTTTCTAACCCCTTGGGATCGTCCCAACGCGGATTTTGACACAGATAAAGGTCGGCCATATAGTGCCGTCCGAGCCCCGTCTTCAACCGGACAACCCTCCCCCTTTGTCATTTTCATATCTCTTTATCATATGTAAATGAGCGAACAGGGGGAAACGTCTCCGTAAATATTGTTTTGCTAAATTGATTTTTTTATTTCTTGTTCCAAATCCGCCATTAATTTCTTCATTTTGTCAACCAGCGGTGATATTTGGGATATATCGTACGCATGCGCCGATTGCTTTACCTGAAGGTGTAATTGCAAAATAGAATGTTCCAAATCATTTACAGTTCTCTCTAATCCAAAATTATACAGCGCCGGCCTTGCCGATTCATGATCCAAGTGGGCCTCGGTATTCAGTACGAAACGTTCACCCCAACGGGGAATAAGCGGATCAATATTAAAACGTTGTTTTATAATTGTAGCAAACTCTTTTTGGGCACTATTTTCACCATGAACAATGAATAACCCTCTTGGTTTTTTGATAAAACCATCCAGCCAATCCAGTAATCCCGCTTGATCGGCATGAGCCGAAAACCCACCTATTGAATGTACTTTAGCTTGAACATTGACCTCTTCGCCCATGATCTTGACAACTCTGGCTCCTTCTAGGAGCCTACGGCCCAAAGTTTCTTCGGCTTGGTAACCCACAAATAAAATATGGGACTCAGGGCGCCACAAGTTATGTTTTAGATGATGCAAAATTCTCCCGGCTTCACACATTCCATTGGCAGAGATAATGATTGCCCCTTTGGCAGTGGCATTTAATTGTTTGGATTCTTCTGTGCTTCGGATAAAATGAAGATTTGGGAATTCAAAGGGACTTTCATGAGCGACAAAGAGCTCACAAGTCTCCTCGTCGTAACAGTCAGGATTATTGCGATAGATTTCAGTTACCGAAACCGCCATCGGACTATCAATATAAACAGGTATCCGTGGAATTTGTCCGTTTCGGAGTAAACCCTTAATATAATATAACAAATCCTGGGTACGGCCTACTGCAAAAGCAGGAATCACCAAATTACCGCCTGATTTCACAGCTTCAGTAATAATCTTCCGCAATAAATCGATTTTTTGGTCCTGATCTTCATGCATTCGATTTCCATAAGTGGATTCTATCAATAGATAATCCGCATTAGCGATCGGAGTCGGATCCTCAATAATGGGCTGGTTTTTCTGACCCAAATCACCTGAAAATACAATCTTTGTAGTCGTTCCGTTCTCTGAAATCAACACTTCTACAATTGCCGATCCCAAAATATGACCGGCATCCCAAAAGCGAACTCGCACTCCGGGTATAGGTTCAAATTCTTCAGAATACTGTTTAGCCTTAAATTGTGCCAAACAACTCGAAGCTTCCGCCGCAGTATATAGGGGCTCTTCAAGGGGGACGCCAGCCCTCTGGTGTTTACGATTACGCCATTCAATTTCCATTTCCTGAATGTGTCCGGAGTCAGGAAGTACTATCCCACATAATTCTACAGTTGCTTTGGTGGCATAAATCTCCTTTTTAAAACCGGACTTGCATAACTTCGGAATAAGACCGGAATGGTCGATGTGAGCATGGGTTAATAAGACAAAATCAAGGTTCCCGGGATTGAAAATGAAATCATGATGATTAAGTTCACGTATTTCTTTAGGGCCTTGAAACATTCCACAATCCACCAAAAAACGGCCGGAACTCGTTTCCACTAAATAACTGGAACCAGTGACTGTTCCAGCTGCACCGCAAAATATAATTTGCATGAATCTCCTCCTGTATTAAATAAAACTTTTGACAAACCAGCTGCTCTCTGCTATACTTATACCTGTAACTTTTCCGGGGTGTGGCTCAGCTTGGTAGAGCGTTCGGTTCGGGACCGAAAGGCCGGAGGTTCAAATCCTCTCACCCCGACCATGTTCAACAATCAACGAATAAACAAAAAGCCGCAAGGCTTTTTTTTATAAAAGACTTCGGCTTTTTTCGCTAATTTCCTTTATTTCCTGTAATAAAATACAATTTCTGAACATTCTTACCCTAGCCGGCTATTATTAAGTCCCCTTTTTTGTTAAATCCGGTTAAAACGGCGCTTTTTGGAGATTTCTTTTTTACCCTGCTAAAGGTCCGAAGCACTTAATTTAATTATTACTATTAAAGCTAAAGGCTAAATAATATCCCTGATCAACGCTGCCGGGCTTACCTGTTTTTTACTCCAATGAAAACAATCTGAAACCTCAGCTTCAGCCACGAGCGCCTCAGCCTGATTCCGGGCATAAACTTCGGCCATAATAGTGCCTTGAGTTACATAATCGCCTACTTTGGCCAAAAGCTTGATACCCACATCCGGTTTGATTATGTCTTCCAATTTATTACGACCAGCACCTAATTTCATAGCGCAAAGACCTAGAGCCCGGCAGTCAATTCGTCGAATCCAGCCATCTTGGGAGGCTAATACCGGTTGGATTACCGGTGCTAAAGTTAAAAGTCCTGGATCTTTCACCACCCGGGGGTCTCCTCCCTGTGCAGTTATCAACTGTTCAAGTTTAGCTGCTCCCTCACCGCTCTCCAACATTTGCTTCATCAAATCCGCACCCTCTTCCGGAGAATCCGTACGCTCCGCCAGATAGGCCATATATCCACCCAATATCAGGCACAATTCGGTTAAATCGGAAGGCCCCTCTCCTCGAAGAGTCTGAATTGCTTCCACAACTTCCAGGCTATTACCGATAGCCCGGCCTAAGGGTTCATTCATATCGCTTAAAACCGCTTTAAAACGCCGGCCCGAACGATTACCGATTTCCACCATGGTTCTAGCCAGTTTAACAGCTTGATCATAATCGCGCATAAACGCACCATCACCAAATTTAACATCAAGCAGAACTCCATCGGCGCCTGCCGCCAGTTTCTTAGATACAATACTGCTGGCGATTAAGGGAATACTTTCAACTGTAGCTGTTAAGTCCCTTAATGCATAAAGCTTCTTGTCTGCCGGTACCATATGTCCGCTTTGTCCTACTAAAGCGACACCGATTTCGGCCACTTGTTGTAAAAACTGTTCTTGAGGCAAACTGGTCTTAAAGCCTGGAATTGCTTCCAGTTTATCTACTGTACCCCCGGTGTGGCCTAATCCTCTTCCGGACATCTTAGCAACCGGTATTCCTGCTGCAGCGACTAACGGGATCAATACTAAAGATGTCTTGTCGCCGACCCCACCTGTGCTATGCTTATCAACCTTGCGTCCGGGTATTCTTGATAAGTCAATCATCTCACCGGAACTGGCCATTTCCAAGGTTAAATAAGTGCATTCATCAAAAGTCATACCTTGAAAATATACTGCCATACACCATGCGCTCATCTGATAATCAGGGATTTCCCCCGCTACAAAACCACTGATCAGATAATGAATTTCCTCCCGGGTCAGTTCTCCACCTTCCCGCTTCTTCCAGATCAAATCATATACTCTCATGCTTTCCATGTTGTCACCTCAAATTTATAAAAAAATGTTCCTCAAAGGCTAAGCTTATCTTTTTCATCATAATTTTCTTCCTGTTTCCTTGACATTCATTCTATTTTCTAGGCAGTAGTCCCCCACCCCGGATAAGCTTTGGAGAATTAAATCATTTTACAGGCCAATCCGGCTGGCGAATTCTTCTCCAACGGGCCAGGGTTTTAGGCCGAACCAAGTACATAGCGAAGCGGCAATATCTGCAAATGTATTCCGGATTCCGAGGTTAACTCCTGTCGGTAATCCTGGCCCCAGTATCAACAGAGGAGTATATTCTCTTGAATGATCGGTACTGGGAGTGGTTGGGTCACAGCCATGGTCACCCGTTACTATTAATAAATCGCCTTGCCGAAGTTTTGGTAAATTTTGGCCGAGCCAATCATCAAATTCCTGTAAGGCCTGACCATACCCTTTGGGATCATTACGGTGACCGTAAAGCATATCAAAATCAACACAGTTGGCAAATACCAATCCTTCAAAATCACGTTCGATGAGTTCACTGACAAATGACAGGGTTTCCGGATTGTTATGAGTGTGGTTGGAATCAGTCAGCCCTTGCCAGCTAAAGATATCTTCGATTTTTCCCACACCATATACTGTGAGTCCGGCTGCTTTAATGCGATCCAGTACTGTTTCGGAGAATGGCTTCAATGAAAAATCCTTACGTCCGGGTGTGCGGTAGAATGAGCCCGGTTTTCCCAAGAAGGGACGGGCAATCACCCGGCCTACCCCATGCTTGCCTTGTAAAATTTCACGGGCGATTTCACAGTAATGGTATTGTTGTTCAAGGGAAAAAATTTCTTCATGAGCCGCGATTTGAAAGACACTGTCGGCTGATGTATAGACGATTAATTTTTGGGTACGGATATGTTCCTCGCCGAGTTCAGCGATAATTTCCGTCCCGGAAGCCGCTTTATTCCCGAGTACCCCGAGACCTGTTTTTCGGGAAAATTCGGTAATGATTTCTGAAGGAAAACCATGAGGATATACCGGAAAAGGATGCGAAAGGATAAGACCAGACATTTCCCAATGTCCGGTGGTGGTATCCTTTCCCGCTGAATGTTCCGCCATTTTTCCAAAGACCTTACCTTCGACATTGGAAGCAACACCTGGAATATCTGTTAATTTACCGAGGCCTGCCGCTTCCATATTGGGTAAACTAAGACCCCCTAATATTCTAGCAATATTGGCTACCGTATTGCTTCCTTGATCGCCATAATCCGCAGCATCTGGCAATTCACCCACTCCAACACTATCGAGTACAATTAAAAATATGCGTTTGGTTTTCATTTCTGCTCCTCTATTGATTTATTTCTGTTATTGTTAAAAATAGGGGCCGGTTTCCCAAGAAAATAACCTTGGCCATAGGTAACGCCGATTTCTTTTAAAATTTGTACCGTTTCAGCGCTTCCCACAAATTCTGCCACAGTATCCAGGTTGAGCGCCTTGGCCAAATCTTGCATTGCTTGGACCAAGTATCGCAATGTAGTATCACTATCCAAGGCGCTGATAAAAGCACCATCTAATTTTAATTGATTAACCGGTAAATTTCTTAAATAAGAGAAAGAATTAAATCCTGCTCCAAAATCATCCAAAGAAAATGAACAGCCAAAAGCCTTCAGACGATCGATCCATTCCTGGGCCGATTTTAAGTCACGGATAACCGACGTTTCCGTGATTTCAAATCCAATTCTTCCCGGCTCTAGTCCATATTGCAGTAAATTATCTTCAATATATGTTAACAAACCCTCATCGGCCAAGCTATTTCCCGAAAGGTTTACGAATACTCGAATATCAGGATATTGTTGCAAAGTATACAACACATGTCGGACCATCCAGCGGTCGATTTGCGGCATTAATCCAAATTGTTCAGCGGCCGGTAAAAAGGCATCCGGAGTGATGATGGTGTTATGACTCTTTAGCCGAATTAAAGCTTCATAGTGTTCAACCCGATTATCTCGTAAACTGACTACCGGTTGGTAATAAATTAAAAAGCCATCGCCTTCCAGGGCATCTTTAATTAAAGACACAATTTCATTGGTTTGGGATAGTCGGACCATGGTGTTATCCTCGGGATAGTAAACAATAGCCCGATTGCGGCCCTGCCTTTTAGCCGTATACATTGCTGTATCCGCCTGAGATAGCAGTGTCCCTTGGTCATAATTGCCGTCGATGGGTACGATTCCGATACTGAGTCCCAAATGAAAACTATGATTATCAAATACAAAACGTTGTTCTCCAATGGCTTGACAAATCCGATCTGCTATGGCTTTCGCTTCGTTAATATCTTCACCATCTAGAAGCAATGCAAATTCATCCCCACCGATTCTTGCCAATAAATCATATTCACGTAAATGCTTTTGTAATAAGCCCGTAAAGGTGATCAGTACTTTATCGCCCACCGTATGCCCCATCGTATCATTAACAACCTTAAAATTGTCAAGATCCATCATCATAAAAGTGCTGGTCCTACCCCGACGTGCACGGGCAACTCCTTTTTTTAAAGCATTCTCCAGTAATCGACGATTCGGTAAACCGGTTAACTGATCATGGGTCGCCAAAAATCCCAATTGCTGCTCTTGTTCTTTACGTTTGGCGTCCATCTCTTGTAATTGAGCAGCCATCTTATTGAAGGATTGAATTAAGAAATCCAGTTCATTACAAGGGCGCTCCAGCTTGATAAAGCCATTTCCCGTTTGGTTATTTGGCGCTTGTACACTGAGACGAATATCGAACTTTCCTTCGGCCAAAGCATTAAAACCATCTAAAATTTGGGCAATTCTTTTACCAAGTAAGATGTTGGTTAAAACATAAATCACCATTAATAAGAATAAGATTGCTGCGGTTGAGCAAAGTAAGGTGATTAAAAGCACTTGCCGGCTTTGTTTTTTTAAAAAATCTTTCGAAAAAGAAATCTTCACAAAAATCGACTGGTGAAGGCCAGGTTTAGCTTGTAAGTATGTATCGAATGATTTGGAGGTCTCTAAAAAAAGATGTGACTTATTCCCTAGAACAGGAATTGTGGTCTCCATTTGCCCGATTTTTTGGATGTCTGCATGGGCCAGAATCTTTCCCTGTTTATTAAGAATCGCCACTTCAACGATCTCACCGGAACTATTATAAATTTGCTCACAAAGATTGCTAAGACTGCAGAGGGATTTCTCGGTAGCACCCATTTCCAAATTAGAATTAGTTTTTTCTAATAAAGGACTCGCTAAAGCTTCTTCCCACAAAAATATTTGATTCGCCGTATTATGCCGAGTTAAACTCTGGTAAAGTACAGCGTGTATCATAATAATAAATAGAACGGTAATTCCCAGAGTTTGAAAAAAATTCATGGAAATTCTCGGGGTCCTCATTGCAAATACCCTTCCAAGCAATTTCGAACCCCCAATTTAAACTTCTTTATAGTTTTTTTGGAAAAATTACGGCCCCGCCTACGAAAATTTTCGATATCCGGATTAATAATCTTCATCCCGCTTTCTTTTAGCTTTATGCGGTAATTTTCATTGAATTCTGTTATTAAACGGCGTTGGCGTAAACGAGTATTTTGAAATAAAGAGCAAACCAAATTAATTTCCCCGCTATTTAACTGCCAAATTGCATATTTCCACTGACTTCCATCTAAAGTTTGCCGTCTTTATTAATTCGCCACCTTTGGGCATTTCCCTTTTAGGAAGAAATTTCTGGTTAGAATTTTAGAGGGTTTTAAATTCAGGAAAATCTATTTTAGTTCCATTCATAAAAAAAGAGCCTAAGGCTTAAGAAAATATTAGAGATTGTGCCTCCAATATCTCCTTTTGTATCTCGGCTCTTTTGACCCAAAACTAACGTTCACTGAGTTTTCAAATACTAGTTAAGGATTTAGCTGCTCAAGTCGTTCTTTGATCTTCGCGGCCTTATCTTTAAAGGCCGCTAATTTTTCCCGTTCTTTAGTAACGACTTGAGGTGGAGCTTTAGCCACAAAGGAATCACTATTGATCCGCGACTCAATTTTACCAATTTCAGCCTCTAATTGAACATACTCTTTTGATAAGCGTTCCTTTTCTTTGGCTACATCGACCAATCCGGCTACAGGCATAAAGATTTTAATACCCGCCGCGACGGCGCTGATGGATTTTTCAGCCTGATAACTTTCATCGCTGACTAGCTTAAAACTGCTAAGCCCGGCCATGCTTGAGATATATTGCATATTGCGTTCCAAAACTAACTTTTTATCGGCCAAACATACAAAGACTGCTTCGACTTTCTTCTGAGGCGGGACGCTCGCTTCAGCCCTGATATTACGGATTGTCCGAACGACTTCAATTATGGCTTCCATTTCTGCACCAGCTGCCGTAAATTGATTCTTATCATTTGTTGTCGGCCATTGGGTGATCATGATGCTTTCCCCGTCATGAGGTAAGGCCTGCCAGATCTCTTCGGTTAAGAATGGCATAAAGGGGTGTAATAACTCCATTGTCTGCCGAAGTACCCTAGCCAGTATGGATTGGGCAGTCTTTCTCTCTAAAGTATTCTCTTCCTGGTAAAGACGAGGTTTGGAAAATTCAATATACCAATCGCAATATTCATTCCACAAAAAGTCGTATAAAAGCGAAGCTGCAGCACCCAAGTCAAACCGTTCTAAAAGTCTTGTAACCTCAGCAGTTACTGTTTCCATACGGGATAAAATCCATTTGTCCGGCAATGTTAACCACTCTTCGGGCAGAGAGATATTTTGCCCTTTGGCGAAAGAATTCAGCATCGAGGAATGTAAATCATCGACTAAGTCGCCCGCGACAGCCTCCTTCTCATGGTGCATTAATACAAAACGGGCGGCATTCCAAATTTTATTGGTGAAATTACGGCTTCCTTCAACTTTCTCCATTTGAAACCGTTGGTCCTGGCCTAAAGCTGTTCCGGTTGCTAATGTAAAACGTAAAGTATCTGCTCCGAATTTGTTAATGATATCCTGAGGATCAACAATGGTTTCCGGCCGCGATTTGCTCATTTTCTTACCAAACTTATCAAGAACCAGTCCGTGAATTAGCACTTTTCTGAAGGGTACTTCTTTTTGGGACTCCATTCCCATGAAGATCATCCGGGCCACCCAGAAAAAGATGATATCCCGGCCGGTTACTAACACCGAAGTCGGATAAAAATGCTTTAATTCCTCCGTTTGCTTAGGCCATCCCAAGGTCGAGAAGGGCCAAAGTCCTGAAGAAAACCAGGTATCTAATACATCCTGATCTTGCTCCAGCTTTTTACTGCCGCATTTGGGGCAGGCTGTCGGGTCGGTACGGGAAGCTATGACCTCATGACAGTCTCCGCAGTACCAAACGGGAATCCGGTGTCCCCACCACAATTGCCTAGAAATACACCAATCCCGGATATTTTCAAGCCAACCCAGATAGATTTTCGTAAAACGTTCCGGAACAAATTCAATCCGGCCATCAAGAGCGGCCTGAATAGCCGGCTCGGCAAGAGGTTTCATTTTGACAAACCATTGTTTGGAAATTAAGGGCTCAATAATGGTGTCACAACGGTAACATTGGCCTACCGCATGGCTATGGTCTTCAATACTCATTAGGTAACCTTCATTTTGTAAATCCTCAACCAAAGCCGCCCGGCATTCATAGCGGTCCATCCCGGCGTATTTTCCGGTATCCGGAGTCATCTTGGCATCAAAGTCGATCACTGTAATCTGCGGCAGATTATGCCGCATGCCCATTTCAAAGTCGTTGATATCATGAGCCGGAGTTACCTTGACCGCACCGGTGCCAAAGCTCATGTCCACATAGGAATCGGCTATAATCGGGATTTTTCGATTCATAATTGGCAGGACGACTTCTTTTCCGACTAAATTTTTGTAGCGTACATCATCTGGATGAACTGCCACTGCGGTGTCACCCAACATGGTCTCGGGACGGGTGGTGGCAACTTCAATGAAACCGCTGCCATCTGCTAATGGATAACGAATATGCCAAAGATGCCCTTGTCTATCCTCATGTTCCACCTCAATGTCGGAGATGGTGGTATGACATTTGGGGCACCAATTAATTAGGTAGCTCCCACGATAGATTAATCCTTTTTCGTAAAGTTTAATGAAAATCTCACGAACAGCCTCAGAACAGCCTTCATCCATGGTAAAACGTTCACGGTCCCAATCGCAGGAGGCACCCATTCTTTTGAGTTGTTTAATAATCGTACCGCCATATTGTTCCTTCCATGCCCAAACCCGTTCCAAGAATTTTTCGCGGCCCAGATCGTGTTTGGTGAGTCCTTCTTTGGCCAATGCTTCTTCGACTTTGGCTTGGGTCGCAATACCGGCATGATCGGTTCCCGGCATCCAAAGAGTATTGTAACCTTGCATCCGCCTCCAACGTATCAGAACGTCCTGCAAGGTATCATCAAGCGCATGTCCCAAATGTAAAACCCCGGTCACATTGGGCGGTGGAATCACAATGCAATAAGGTTCTTTATCTTTTTCAACCTCAGCGTGGAAATACTTCTTTTCAAGCCATATTTTATACCATTTTTCTTCCACGCTTTGAGGATTATAAACCGTTGGTAAACTCATTCCATTAAAACCTCCTTTAAAATTAAAAAAGACTCTTCGCCTCAAAAGGACGAAAGTCTTTAACCTCCGTGGTACCACCTAATTTCCCGCATAACGCGCATAACGCGTTCACGGGCTCTTTGTGCTGTAACGGGCAACCCGACCGGTGCTACTGAAACGCTCAACCAAACATTTATCAACTTCGAGCGTTCGTTCACGAATGTAAACCGGTAACTCCCAGGCGACCTTCAACTTTCTC
>JAEZKW010000007.1 GCA_023415375.1 Bacillota bacterium | reverse complement strand
TTCATAATATCGATTTATTGCAATGGATGATGGGACAAGTTACCGGTGTTTACGGAAAAATCGCCACCAGGCAACGAAATATCGAAGTTGAGGATCTGGGCCTGGGGATGTTGACATTCCAAAGTGGCGCCATGGGCTTGATTGAAGCTTCTTCTACCGTTTATCCCCGTAATTTGGAAGAAACCTTAAATATCTTCGGTGAAAAAGGCACCATTATCTTGGGGGGCACTTCGATTAATAAAATCGAAGCCTGGCGTTTTGCCGACGGACTGGATGAGGAAGCGGAAGTGATTAAGAGCTGTGGTGAAACTCCTCCGAATATCTATGGGTTCGGTCATCGTCAACTGTATCTGCGTTTTATGCATGCGATTGAAACCGGCACTGAGTTCGATATTCCGGGGACTGAAGGCAGAAAGGCCTTGGAGCTCATTTTGGGAATTTATCATTCAAGCCTAAGTGGGCAGCCGGTGGGATTGCCTCTGCAGGAGAAGGCGTATCCGTTGCCGGAATTGATGAAGGGATACAAAGGGTAACCCTTTGTAGAATATATTGATGGCTTTATTTTAGAGGTTTTATATAACTCAACCGATGATGGTTGAGTTTTTTAATTATTTTTGTAGAACCGATTGGTCAGTCGTTAAAAATCTTGGTAAGGATAAGGTGAGGGAACATTACTCATATCATTAATTGGGATAAACAAATCTACCTCGCAGTAATCATCCCTGGCAATACTATTATTAATACTTTCAAAAAAATATCGATCTGTCATGGTATAAATCGTTCGAGCCAACCATATTCCAAAAATGTATTGATGAATGGCCTTCAAACTTAGGGCATTGGTGTGTTTGGGATGATGCAAGCCGATATATTTAAAAACGGCATACTTGCGGGTGGGGATGGTGTGGCCGCTCATAGATGGCGGGATTGTTTCAAAGTTTGATACCTGAAGCGAAGGAATATAACAAGTGTATTCCATGTTTTCATCGATCCATTTAATCAAGCCGATATAGATTTCCGGATTAACTGTATTCTTAATTTCATGCCGGTATTGATAAAAAAATTCATTACCAACTTTATTAGCAATAAAAAACTGCTTATCATCTGCCAACCGCATGATGTGTTCGGTTCCGACAATCTTGAACTCTGGTTTAATAAGGATTCTCGGCTCAATGATCATGCCATTGTCGCCAATTGAATGGATATACTGGAGATCGATTTTGTCGGTTATCTCAAGCGCCGGTTTTTCTTTACGAAATTGGTTGGGGCTTATACCGAAGGCGTTTTTGAAAGAACGTATATATGATTGTTCATGCTCAAACCCGTACTCGGTGGAGATGTCAACTATTCTTAAATGGGTATTAAGAAGCTCGGACAAGCTATGTGCCAATTTCCGGTTTCTTACATAACCCATCAGCTGTCGATTAGTGATCGCCTTAAAAATTCTGTTCAGATGAAATTTTGAAAGGCCTACATGGTAAGAAATATCATCGAGTATGATTTTTTGGCGGATATTTGCTTCAATGTATTCAATGACACTGCTCATCTTTTCAATTGAGGTATTTTTCGACATCGCGTTCCATCCTTACTCTTTACCGTCACATCCTGATAAAATTATTTTATATTAATTTTTGCAAAACAGCAATAAATGCTAATTGTTTTAGAATATTTGGATTTACAATGAAGCAGAAGACTAAATAAAGTCTGATTAAACATTTGCGAAGGATAATCAATGTTCATATTTGCCGGAATCGGATTCGTTTTGTTGTTTAATATTATCCAAACCATAATTGGATGTATCCTGGGAATTGTCGTATATCGTACATTTTCCGGAAAGGTCAAGAATATACCGGTTTCTTTATCCGGTGATTTATTATGGATTGGCCTGTTTTCCTTGGCAGGCATGCTGCTTCCGTTGGGCCTTTTTGGAGTGATACCGGTAATTGCTGCTTTTCTGTCTATGGGTTTCCAATGGTATACTCTATTGCCACTTATTTTTTCCAACGGGGTATTTAACATGATGACCCCATGGAATGATCCCGGTTTTGTATGGAGAACAGGATTTGGACGTATTGCTTTAGCCCTTGTAGTTGGTATGGTAGTAGGAATTGTTTTAAGAATCACTCATTTTAGAGGTGAAAGTTTTATCTATCAAAAAAAATTATCCATTCCCGTTGAAGGTTCTGTAGGTATTTCGAATATTCTCCGGGTTACCGGCAAAAATATTTACAAAATGTGGATTTATATTGTAATCGGAGTTTCTGCGGATATCATTTTCCATCAATATATTATGGGTAAGCTGATCAATCTGGTTTTTGCCAATCCCTATACTTCGGTTATCCCTCATTACTTTTCGCGTTTAAATGTTGTTAATCCATTGTTTTTATTAACTATGATTATCGTTACCATGTTGATGGATTTGACACGGCTGTCGGCTTTAACGGTGATATTCAAACTCAAAGGTATTGTTTTTTATTTTGCTTACTTTGCAGCATGGGCTATTATGTTAAGTATATCAGCATTTATTTAATATTTAGAGGAGGAGCGATTATGAAAAATTTTAAAAACATCATTGTTTATAGTGGGATAATTTTCCTTTGCATTGCATCATTTGCAGGGTATGTTCTCCGAAACATGAAAAGTAATGCTGCAACACCAGGTGCCGCAGTCATTGATAAAAGCTATCGTATCAATCATAAGAGCGAAGCTGAAAACCAAAAACATGTGGACGAATTAATGAAAAGGGCTTTAGTCATGCACGATCCTAATCCGGTTGTTGGGATAGGCCGGGGTGAGGACTATGAAGAAGTTACCAAAAAGGCTGTTGAAAATGCCGGCGGTCTTAAGGATATCATTCATAAAGGCGATACGGTTCTTATTAAACCGAATATTTGCACCTGGGACAAAGCGGGCGCCCCTACAATAACTGACTACCGGACGGTCCAGACCATCGCAAATCTGGCTTTACAATATGGCGCATCAAAAGTTATTGTGGCTGAAGGGACTATCTGTGGTAACGCTTTTGATCCCGCAAATCTAAGGATAAGTAAATACGGTACATTGAAAGGCGTAAGTCTACTTGATCTAAACTCTTTTGGCAAAGAAGATTGTTATGAACTTAAGCCCTCAAGAAGTTTAACGGGGAAAGCGTTGTTTATTCCTAAAATATATATGGATGCTGATGTCGTCATTGATATTGCCAAATTAAAAACCCATGGGGTTACAAAAGTATCTCTGAGTCTAAAAAATGCAATTGGTGTCACGCCGGGTCTCATTTATGGGTTAGGTGGCAGAATGAGCAGCATCCATAGTCTTGGTATTGACGGGGCAATTATTGATTTAAACCGGATCCGAAAACCGGATTTCGCAATGATAGAAGGGATTGTAGGAGGGCAGGGAGAGGGTCCGTTAAACAATACACCGGTTAAATCGAATGTTATCTTTGCTGGAAAGGACTTGGTGGCTCTTGATACCGTTGCTATAACTTTTATGGGTTTTACAGTGGATCAAGTCCCACATGTTCAGCGGGCAGTAGCGGAACAGTTGGGAATTAGCGACCTTACAAAAATAAAAGTAAATGGCGCTGATTTGAAGACCATTGCCATGAGATTTTAATAATGAATTTATGGGATGAACTTGGTGTTTTGTTTCATCTGGTGGTATACCAGTTTCAAATGATATTTCCATACTGGATAAGCGGTGTAATTGCTGGTTCGGTTATGTCGGTATTTGCCTTCGCCAAAATAAACATGCTTCTTAGTAAGATGAATACTGAGAAGTATGGATTACTGGCGCTTATTCCAGCTTCAATACTTGGCGCCGCTTCCCCAATCTGTATGTATGGGACTATTCCGCTCATTGCTTCATTAGGGAAACGAAATGTTCCGCAGTACCTATTGGCGGCATTTATGGTCAGTTCCATATTGATTAATCCTAATCTCTTTCTATACAGTTTTTCTTTGGGGACGCCGCTTGCTCTCACCAGACTTGTTTTGTGTTTGGCGGGGGGGATATTGGCAGGATGCCTGGTAAAAATATTTTTTAAGCAAAAAAGATTATTCCATTTTGAGGGATTTACCGAAAATAAGAAAAGCAGTAGTCATTCTAGCCCGGCCGTAAGATTTTTTAGCGACATCAACCGGGCCATTACCATCACTGCTCCTTATTTTCTGATAGGAATACTTTTAGCGGCGTTATTTGAACGCTATTTCCCTAAAGATATCATCATTAATTTATTTGGGCCTAATAAAGGTTTTGGCGTTTTGATGGCGGCTTCGCTCGGTATGCCCGTTTATGTATGCGGCGGCGGTACAATACCCCTTTTGAGGGCTTGGTTACAGACAGGAATGACTCCGGGCGCCGCAATGGCATTTATGATTACCGGGCCTGCTACAAAAATAACAAATCTAAGCGCTGTTAAAATTATTCTTGGAGCAAAAAACTTTGGGCTATATATCATTTTCAATGTTACTTTTGCTGTTGTTACCGGCGTTGCCGTTGATCTGCTTCGACATATTATTGGATAGGAGATCCTAATGAGTACTGTATCCATCGTTAAATGTAATAATTATCATTTTGATACGGTAAAAGAAGCTGTAAAAAATGCATTAAGTCTAATTGGAGGCATTTCCACCTTCATCAAGCCTGGTGAAAAGGTCCTTTTAAAAGTCAATCTGTTGATCCGCAGAATTCCGGAGAAAGCCACCACTACCCACCCTGCTCTGGCCCAAGCCCTTGCCGAATTAGTGATGGAAGCGGGCGGATTGCCCATCATCGGCGACAGTCCCGGTGGCTATCATTTTTATAACCAGAAAACTCTTGAAGCAGTTTACGAAACCTGCGGTATGAAGGAAGCAGCCGTCAAAAGCGGAGCGGAATTGAATTATAATACGGAAATGATTGATATTCCCTATCCCCAAGGTCAAGTCATAAAGAATATCAAAACTATCAAGTCTGTGGTTACGGTTGATAAAATAATCAATATTCCAAAGATTAAAACCCATATGATGACTGTGTACAGCGGCGCCGTAAAAAATATGTTCGGGATCATTCCCGGGAGTTATAAAGCAGAATACCACCTAAGGTTTGAAGATACTGGTGACTTTGCCAATCTGCTGATTGATCTCTGTTTGTTTGCTAAACCGGTTTTAACGGTTATGGATGCTGTGATCGGCATGGAAGGCTATGGCCCAACCAATGGTAGTCCTAAAAATGTGGGTTTAATTATTGCTAGTGCCAACCCTTACAATTTGGATATAGTGGCTGCAGATATCATCGGTTTGAAGCCTGAACAGGTACCGACCATCAAAAAGTCTGTAGAGCGGGGGCTTTGTACAGGTAATGTTCATGACCTGAATGTTATCGGAGAGCGGATCGAAGATGTCCGGGTATTTGATTTTAAGAAGCCTACGGTGAAAGTGGCCTTTAACTTCTATAGTATTTTATTGCCTAAATGGCTCGCGAAGTATTTGGAACGAATGATAAAACCCAAGCCTTGTTTTAAATACAATGTATGTAAAGCTTGTAATATGTGCGCTGCCAGTTGTCCGCCCAAAGCAATTCAGATGAAGGAGGGGAAACCAGTCGTTAATCTTAATAAATGTATACGATGCTTTTGTTGCCATGAACTATGCAATTATAATGCGATTGATATAAAACGTCCGTGGTTCATCCGTTTGTTATTAAAGTGACTCCTATTTTGGATGCAGTTTTGGTAATAACCCTTTGAATGTAGTTATAATTTAAAAAGCGTGGAGTGTAATCAGGTGAAACAAACAGGGGTTTATAATAACCTCTTTTTTTATGCCTGAATATTTACCCCTTCTTAATCTTCCGATACGTTGAGGGAGACTGTCCCATAATCTGATGAAATATCCTCTTGGTAAAAACTTAAGAATATTTGGGTCCTTTATTAGAAAAAAATAGCGGAAAAAAGGGAAAAATGTTTTAAAAGCGAAATAATGGAATGGAGTTTAGTGTACATGTGCATCAGAAAATCGGAGGTTCACTGTGCGAACATCATATATTGATCCCGGCGCTGATATTAGTATGGATACGGAAATCGGAGAGTTCGTCGTCATTGAAGCGCAGGTTAAAATTGGACCCGGTTGTCGGATTGGCCATCATGCGGTAATCCATAAGGGTAGCATTATCGGCGCTAATACTGTAATCAGTGACCATGCAGTTCTCGGGAAAATGCCCCAACTTGCCAAGACAAGCACTACGGAACAGAAAACAC
>JAEZKW010000288.1 GCA_023415375.1 Bacillota bacterium | reverse complement strand
CAGAGATAATCAATATATTCGTAATTACAATACGGCGGTTGATGATTATAATGCCGCCCAATATTCCAATGCCATACCGATACTTAACAGACTGATTATCCGTTACAAAGACAACCGCTCATCTTTGTATCTTTGGGCCGTTTGTATGGCTGAGGAGCTTTCAAAAAAGGGAGACTATAAACGGGCAATCGCCTATTATAAAGCAGCCCTTAATATTCAAAGAGAGATTTTTGTAGAGCATAATATTGTTTATTGTTACTTACAACTTGCAGAACAGCTGAAAAAAACCGATCGTGTAGCAATGCTCCTCTATGGCTATCAATTTATCAGCAGGAGCCATCTACGAGATGATTCTTTGGAGACGTTGGCTGTTAATTTAAGCAATGAATTATTCACCCCTCCATGCGTAGAATATTTTTCTCCGGCAACCCTGTGTATTCAGGCCGCTTTAGCGCAAAATGATAATCCCTATTTGCGCCAAACTTTGGGGTTAATATATCTTTACCAAAATAATCCCAATTTGGCAAGGGCGGAATTTAAAAAAGTAGTCGATTATTATCCGAATTCACCCTTTTATGCCAGTTGTCTGGAACGCTATAACAATATGGGAAACGCTACTTACCGGTATCAGGCTGTTTATCCCATCAAAGTTTCCGCTAATACGACAGGAGCGGCATCGGTCGCAGCCAAGATTATGTTGCAGTTCCCCCAATCCTATCGGTATCAATCCTTGAAAAATCTTCAAGTGAGTCTGAATAAACAAGCGATACGTTACCAAACCGTTACCGATCAATTTGGCACCCAATTTTTGCATTTGGATGTTTCGAAGCGATTTATACCAGGTATGAACCGTTTAGTCATTGACGCAGAGGTCGATGTAACAGATACAAGGATCTCCAAGGATAGTATCGCTTCCATAAGAATTGCTGATTACCGACAAAATGAAGTTAGATATAATCTCTGGACCCAATCGACCGAGGCTGTCGATCTGAAAAATCCTCAAATTCAAAAAATGGCCGCCGAAATTCGGCAAAGCGTCCAGAGCGATCGTTTAGTCGACCTGGTGCAAGGGGTTTATCAATATGTAATAAAAGCGATGTCTTATCAAGATACCCTAAGAACAGATCAAAAAGTAGGGGTTAAGAGAGCTTTGCAACATATGCAATCTGCAGTTTGTGAAGATTATGCCATTATTACTGTGGCCTTGCTTCGAGCTCTAAAGGTTCCGGCCGGCTACTTTTCTGGAGACTATTATGGCAGCCAAATTGGGCATGCCTGGGCAGTTTTTTTTACCCCCGATTATCAACCGATTCCCCTCGATACGACTTGGGGGGATACCAGCAAAATTTCGGATTTGCTTTTTATGGCGAACAGCAATTCGCTCATAACGACCAGTTTTTCCTGTGATTCCACTTTAATGCCTGATAACACCAACATTCATTTTGAGTGCAGTTCTAATCCTGGAATTCAAATTCAAATGGGTAGAGCGGAGCTTAAACTGATAAAACAATCGAATAATGTGACACAATAAATTTCCATGGGAAAGTCTTACCTCTATTGACAGATGATGATTTGTTTTTTATAATGGAAACTACAAAAACCGTTCCAGTATCCGTTGTGTTATTTGCGGATTGAATGCATCAATTCATGATTCGATAAGGAAATGAATTGAAGGAGTCACGTCGATGCTTACCGATGCGAAAGAAGATAATTTACGAAATTTGATTCTTGAAAAAGCGGGCGCTCAATTTTTTCAGTATGGCTTTGCCAATACCACAACGCAGCAAATAGCCGAAGAATTGGAAATCAGCAAGAAGACTTTGTATAAGTATTTTAGTAGTAAGGAAGAGTTGCTTTTTGCAGTTCTGGCTATGAATCATCGGGAAATGCTGTACCGGATAGAGGCCCTCACCAAGGATACCGAAATGGATTTCTTGGAGAAACTCCGTGAAATTTCAACGTTGATTGGAAAGTATAATGCAAAGTTTACGCCGCAACTGATTCGTGACTTAAAAAAGATGGCTCCCGAACAATTTGGCCATAAGGGACCCCCTCATCAACAGTTAATTCCTTTTATTGAACAATTGCTCGGTGAAGGAATTCAAAAAGGAATGATTCGCAGCGATATGGATTTGCGCTTAATAATGTTAGTGATATCACGGGCCTTTGAAAATTTACTCTCGAGTGAAGTGCTTTCCGAAGTATCTTTTACTTTTCATGAAATTCTTGAAGCTATCATTAAGATCATCTCTGAAGGGATTCTTACCGATAAAGCCCGCCAGAAAATTTAAATCTCAACGCATATTTCAGGAACCAGAATTGTGAAGATATTCCCAAAAAATTTTCTTGTAAAAAATTTTTAACATAAATTTGATAAGTTAATCTCAATAAAAAATACAAGATCACGTTATAGTAATGTAGGAAAAAATTTAAAGATTAGCAAAAGCTTGGTTTTACAAATACGCTCAGATCCAGCGACTTCCGGCCGCATCGGCTTGAAATGGGGCAGGAAAACCCCACCCTTGACCGAAATACAATTGCAAGAATGAGGATTGAGGGTATACTAGGGGGAATCTTTGGAAATAATTTGGAAAGAAATGTGCTAATTTTTAATATAGACAAGGTTCCTATCCGGGTCTGAGTTTGATAATTACCGATGGGAAGTTCTCAGCGGATTGTAAATGAGGAGGTTTTATTGATGAAGAAGCGTTTTTTAATTGTTATTTTGGCCAT
>JAEZKW010000020.1 GCA_023415375.1 Bacillota bacterium | reverse complement strand
TTACGCAACGACTCAGTATGCTTACTGAACGATTGCGCATGCATACTGAACGGTTGCGTATGTCTGAACGATAAATCCGTTTAATCGGCGCCTTTGAAAAAGACGATTAATCCTGAAAATCGTGGTCCAATCCTGTAAATCTTGGTCCTTTTTTTTATTTTTATAACCTCCTGCCCCTCCTGCCCCTCCGAAGGGCAGACTTAATGAGCCCGCCCTATCGAATCCTGCGGGGCTGTCCCAAAAGTAAATTAGCGCGTGGCGCGTTCGATAAATAAATACAATTTTACATAATATTGGCGCCGGGTAAATTGTTACTGATTTTCTTTAGTTTTCTTTGTCGCGAGGGTAGTCCCGTACCACTTGGGTATAAAAAAATGCCCAATAGAGAGACGCGTTTGGGACTAGAAACCATTCCTATAAATTTTTACCAATATCATTATACTACGGAATTTTTGAAAAAAGTGTGTCGGTTTTGTCTGACGAACTCTAGATGTTGATATGACGGGCTAAAAAAAGATTTTAGTGACGCTATTCCTGATAAATGCCCGGTTGATAACTTTGAAGAAAGAAAACCAGAAATGAAGCGGGTTTCGGAGATGAAGATTTGAGTTATCCACAGGGGAGGTTTCCACCGGAGAAAATTTGGAGGGGAAGGAGGCGAAGGAGGGGCTGGAGGGTGTAGAAAAAAATGAAAGGAAGAAAACGTTAAAGTGTAAAAATAAAATAAAATTCAAATTCTCATACTGCAGCTCCATAATAAAAATATTATTAAAATTGGATCCAGCTATTGGAAAGACTTAAAGTCCCCTTAGTCATTTGTTAGGTTTTCAGTTACCGTTGTAGCAAGAAACAGGAAATAGTTAACGATGCCCTCTGAAATGCCGTAAGCTATGATTTTGATAGTCATTATTCGTAAGACATAATGCTTCCGCAGGATTGGATAGATACCCCATTTCAATTAATGCTGCGGATATGTCGAACTAGTACATAGTCCTTGTACTAAGAGTAGAAGGACATAAAAGTCCCTTGTTTGAAAACATGATATAAGTTTTTAAAATTCTCACATTTCAACAGTTTATAAATAGCTAATACCTCCTTTCTTTATAATGGACAACATAATACCTTGTTTATGATCAATAATAAAATTTTTAAATTTAAAATCTCTACTGGTTTTTGGCAGCCAATGATGGTGAGGGCAGTCATAGGAAAATTTTTAAAATAAAAATACAGGAATTTAATGGAACTCTATGGAATTATGTTTTGTTGCAGATATTCTTCTATTTTGGGTTGATAATCGAAATAGTTCTCACGTTTACTAATTATGTGACATTTATTAAAAGTGATATTTTTATCGCAGGGTTTCTAGCACAAAGAGTTTAAATGATGCTATTGTTTGGCAGTTTGGCTATCATCATGTTTATCATTGCTTTATGGTTGTAAATGTTAAGAAAGTGAGAGCGCTAGAGGAATATTAATACAACGCTAAACGATATTAAATAACTCCTAAGAAGGTGTTCAAATATGAGTCCTATGAAAGACCCCCACCCTAAAAGAAAACCCTTCATGAAATCCCTGATTAATCTTTTAACTCGAACCTGGCCCGTTCGGCGTTCGTTGCTGACAGAGAAGGAAAAAGTAAGCCAGATGCTCTGCTTTAGCCGGCATGTCTACGGGAATGTCCCCTTAATTCCCGCTCCACTTAATTTTTTAGAGTCGGCGGTTTCAAAAGAAACAGCTCCAACTTTAAAAACTTCTTCTCTACTAAAAACGTCATCGTTTCCTCCAGAGACTCCAATTTCTTCGGATAAGCCCTTGCCAGCTGGATGGCGGGTAGTTAATGAAGCGGAAAGAGAGAAACTGGGATTAGGAGCTTTACAACTTACAGATGAACACAGTGGTTTTAACTCCCAATTATATCAACAGTCCAATACGGGGCATTTTATATATGCCTTGCAAGGGACCAACCTGACCGAAGTTAACGATTGGCTGAACAATATTTTGCAAGGCGGCGGTTTTGAGGCTGATCAATATAAGCTGGCTATGGAAAACGGCAAGTTATTGGTGGCACAACTAGGCCGGGAAAATCTGGAATTTACTGGGCATTCTTTGGGAGGCGGTCTGGCGGCCGCGTTGGCCACAGTTACCGAGATCAAGTGCATTACCTTTAATGCAGCGGGGGTTCACGCCAATACCTTGAAGAAGTATAACAAAACTTTCGAAGATGCGCGATTATGGGTAATCAATTATTACATACCCGGGGAAATACTGACTTTTTTGCAGGTGAAGACGCTGATGCCGGATGCAATTGGGATTCAAAAAGAGCTGCCAGCACCACTTTTAACCCCCAATCAGGTGGGACGGCCTACTGCTGAGTGGAATCTATTCGAGATGGTCAATAAATTGAAAACCTACTTAGCAAATTACACTGAAGAAGAAAAACAGATCTTCGCCGAACGATTACGGCGGCATTTGATCCCGGCTTTGGAAGAAGCGGTGGAGAGCATGTAAGAGTTGAAACAAGATTCCATGGTTAGTGTTCAACAATTACTTCATAAAATCGGACTGCGGAAAGAAGCTTTTTACGAAAAATGGGTTTACCTTAGAAAGTATTAATAATGATGCTTGTACTCAAGATGCTTTAGGCAAACTTATATGCATTTGCCATAATTCGTTAGCTCCTCATTTGTCGTTAACTGACATTTTACCCTGAAATTTCTTC
>JAEZKW010000155.1 GCA_023415375.1 Bacillota bacterium | reverse complement strand
GCTGTCAGTCTCAACATTGATGAATAAACTTGAAATCTTATAAGGATTGTTGGTGACAGTAAAAGCGGCCTGAGCGTATGTTTTATCGTCTTGAATTGTCTCAATGATGTAGCCGTTCATAAATGTTCCGCAGGATAGTTTATGGTTGATGTATTTATACATATTAATCGGACCGTTTTTATCAGTCTTGATGGTATTTGATGATTCCCCGTTTAAAGCTTTGCCATCATTATAAGACATTTCGTAAATCGTCAACCCGTCCCTATCAGTATCGGTGATTATAGGTTGGTTAGCCGCAAAGACTGTTAATGTAACAAGACAGAACATTGCTATCAAAAACACAATACTCAATTTTTTAATCATTCTTACTCCCCCTATTGATTTGATTGAATGATTTTATTTTAGACCAGTACTTAAATCGCCGCAAGAGCGCACTTTTTTGAAAGATAATATCTTTTTGGATACTTTATTACTTTTAAGAAATCTTAACGAAGCCGAGGGTAAAATAATGGTAGAGTTTAATGGAAAGAAGTACCGGTGCGAGATTGATTTTTCAGTTCACGTAGTTCGCGGCAAATGGGCAGTCGATATTATTTGCTATTTAAATTACCACAAGGTTTTACGGTTCAACGAATTGAAACGGCTGCTACCGAAAATAACCCATAAAATATTAGCCCAACAACTGCATGAATTGGAATGTTTTCAGATAATCGAAAAGAGGATTTATGCGGAGATACCACCTAAGGTGGAATATACATTGACCAAATCAGGAGAGGAATTATATATTATTTTGGAAAAAATGATCCAATGGGCTAATAATCATATTGCCCATACCCATGAAATGATTAATGAAGGGAATGGGGAGGCACCTGTTAAATCAATTTAGGCTGGCCCATAATGTTTTATGTTTAAACCTGAACCGTCTTTATGATTCTCATATCATGTCGGCATATTGGCTGATAATTAGGAAAAGGTATAAATAATAATGATTTCGGTAATCAATACTATTGAAAAAAGAGTTTTGTGCGTACGCATGTTTTCTTATTAATGCCTCTACATCCCATCTTATTGACCCCCTATTTTATGGATAATCAGCTTGGTCCACATTAACGAATGAGTTTCAGGTTGACTGAAAGCATGGCCGTAAATATTTGACAACAAAACAGTCCAGTGCTATCATTTTTGTTTAGAATTCGAAATATTAGAATTCTAAATAAATGACAGTGAGATGATAATACTGATGGAAAAGGAAAGCGCCTTGGGATTTTTTCAAAAAGAAACTTCCATGATGTTTGCCATTACGCATGAATTGGAGTTGTTTCGCAACAAAGCACTTGAAACCTATGGCATCACAGGGAAACAGGCAATTATTCTGTATTTTTTATTGCTGAATACGGAAAAACAATTAACACAAAGGGAGTTTGAGTATAAATTCAATCTTTGCAGTTCAACAATTAATAGTGTTCTTAATTATTTAGAAGATGGAGGCTTTCTTACAAGAATAGTCAGTGAAACCGACGGAAGGGCCAAAAATATCAAGGCTACAGACAAGGGTATGAAAATGTCGGCTGTCATTAAAGAACAGTTGCAGAAAGAAATGGATATAGTGACGAAAGGATTTTCCGAAAAGGAGCAAGAGCAATTTCGAGATTATCTTTTTCGGGCTTTGAATAATATCAAAGGAAATAAAAACCAATGAATGAAGGTGTCGCATGATTAAAAAATTACTGTCCTACGTCGGTGAATATAAAAGATATGCTATCCTTACTCCAGCAATGATCATCGGTGAGGTTATTATGGAGGTATTAATTCCGCTTGTGATGGCTGCCATAATCGATAATGGCTTGGGTAAAGGTGGGTTGAAATATACGCTGACTCTAGGGTCTCTGATGATATTGATGTCACTGGTTTCTCTTTGCTTTGGAGCAGCCGCCGGAACATATGCCGCCAAAGCGGGTATGGGTTTTGCCAAAAATCTGCGTAACGATTTGTTCCATAAAGTCCAAGACTTTTCTTTCGCGAATGTGGACAAATTTTCAACCGGTTCCCTGGTAACCAGGCTTACCACCGACGTTACCAATACCCAAAATGCTTTCATGATGCTGCTTCGTATGGGCTTTCGAGCGCCATTTATGTTAATTGGCGCAACGATGATGGCTATTTTGACTAACGGCCGATTATCGCTGGTGTTTTTGGTCGCGATACCGGTTTTGGGGATAGCCCTTTTTCTCATTATAAGTAATGCCCATCCCAGGTTTCAAAAGATGCTGAAACAATATGATAAGCTAAATACCACCGTACAGGAGAATTTAATTGGGATTCGGGTTGTTAAAGCATTTGTCCGAGAAGATCATGAAAATCAGAAATTCGGGGACAGCGCGGATGCTGTTCGGAAAGCGCAATTGTTTGCTGAGAAATTAGTTATTTTAACTGCTCCGGTGATGCAGTTCAGTATGTACGGCTGCATATTGGCTATTCTTTGGTTTGGGGGAAATATGGTTATTGGAAAGACCTTGGAGATTGGACAATTGGCTAGCTTTATCAGTTATATTGCCCAAATATTGATTTCGTTAATGATGTTATCGATGATGTTTATTATGCTGACATTGTCACGGGCGTCGATAGCCCGGATTTCGGAAGTTCTTGATGAAGTGGCCGATATCCGGGATCCGTCCGTGTCCTCGGCTTCAACCGGAGCCGCGGACGCGGTAGTAGAATTGAAAGACGGTTCCATTGAATTTAAGAACGTATCTTTCAGTTACGCAAAGGATAAAAATAATTTAACCCTAACGGATGTGAATTTTAAGATTGAATCCGGTGAAACTATCGGAATCATCGGAGGAACCGGTTCGGCTAAAACCACTTTGGTCCAATTGATACCTCGTCTTTACGATGTGGATGAAGGGGAACTTTTTGTCGGCGGACATAATGTAAAAGATTATCAACTTGAAAAACTCCGGAATAATGTTGCGATGGTCCTCCAAAAAAATGTTCTGTTTTCCGGTACCATTCGTGACAACCTGAAATGGGGTAATGAAAATGCCAGTGAGGAGGAAATTATAGAAGCTTGTAAAGCCGCACAAGCTCATGACTTTATCAAGTCTTTTCCAGATGGATATGATACTCAGTTAGGACAAGGAGGCGTTAATGTTTCAGGCGGTCAAAAACAACGGCTCTGTATTGCCAGGGCTCTATTAAAGAAACCGAAAATTGTCATTTTGGATGACTCGACCAGTGCCGTCGATACGGCGACCGATAGCAAAATTAGAGCGGCTTTTAGAGAAAAACTGGCCGGTACGACAACGATTATCATTGCTCAGCGGATTACTTCCGTTTGGGATGCGGATAAAATCATTGTTCTAGATGACGGGAAGATTAATGGTTTTGGAAATCATAAAGAATTATTAAAGAATAATCAAATTTACCGGGAAGTTTATCAATCGCAGCAGAAAGGGGTTGAGGATTAAATGCCGGGACCTATGCATAGAGGAAAAGTTATCGCAAAACCTAAGGACGTAATGAAAAGCCTGAAACGGATCTTTGATTATATCGCGGAATACAAGTTTAGGTTTTCGTTGGTGGTTTTGGCGATTATCATCAGCGCCGGGGCTCAAGTTGCAGGGACTGCTTTACTTCAAAGGGTAATCGACAACTATTTGACAAAGCTTGTAAAAGACGGCTTCCAAGTAGCGGTTATGAACGGCTTCATTAAAACTTTGTTTTTAATGGGGAGCATCTATCTTTTCGGTATATTATCCACCTATGTTTACGCCCGGATTATGTTGACAATATCGACCGGGACCCTATTTAAGATTCGAACCGATCTATTTACCAAAATGGAAGCACTCCCGATTCGCTATTTTGATACGCATACTCATGGTGAATTGATGAGCCGCTATACCAATGATACGGATACTATCCGGGAAATGCTTTCAAATAGCGTGGCTAACTTTATTGCTTCCGGGATTACTGTTATTGGTGCATTTGGGATGATGTTGTATTATAGCTGGCAACTCACTATTTTGGTTATTGTTTTTTTATACGTTATGTTAACGGTTGTGAAAAAAATTGGCGCCCAGAGCCAGACATATTTCAAAAATCAACAGGCTGAAATTGGCAAAGTCAACGGATATATTGAAGAAATGATTGAAGGACAGAAAGTCGTTAAGGTCTTCTGCCATGAAAAAACGTCTAAAGAAGAGTTTCAGGTTTTAAACCAAAAGCTGTGCGATGCGGCCACTAGCGCCAATACCTATGCCAATATCCTGATGCCGATCATGGGCAATATGTCCAATATTCTTTTTGCAGTGACTACCGCATACGGCGGGATTCTGGCAATTTACGGGGTATTAACTACGGGAACAGTCGTAGCTTTTTTACAGTTGACAAGAAATTTCTCCATGCCGATTACCCAGATGTCGCAGCAGCTTAATACGGTATTATCAGCCTTGGCCGGTGCAGATAGGATTTTTGAAGTTATTGATGCTAAGCCCGACAAAGATGATGGGTATGTGACTTTGGTTCATGCAAAGATTACCCAAGAAGGTTTGATCGAAGAATCACCGGTTTATACCGGTAGGTGGGCCTGGAGGCATCCCCATAAGGCGGATGGAACTGTTACTTACCAGCTTTTAGAGGGTAAAGTGGAATTCGATAATGTCGTATTTGGATATGAGCCGAATAAGGTTGTTTTGGATGAAATTTCTTTATATGCAAAACCCGGACAGAAAATTGCTTTTGTCGGGTCGACAGGAGCAGGAAAAACGACTATCACGAACTTGATAAACCGTTTTTATGATGTGCCGGATGGTAAAATCCGCTATGATGGAATTAATATCAATAAGATTAAAAAAGCCGACCTGAGGCATTCATTGTCAATGGTCTTGCAGGATACCCACTTGTTTACAGGGACTGTAATGGATAATATACGGTATGGAAAACTGGACGCCACGGACGAGGAAGTTATCCAAGCGGCAAAGTTAGCAAATGCTGATTCATTTATTCGCCATTTGCCTCATGGGTATCAGACCCTATTGACATCAGATGGGGCCAATTTATCCCAGGGGCAACGGCAACTGCTCGCCATTGCACGGGCGGCGGTTGCCAATCCGCCGGTCCTGATTCTGGATGAAGCGACTTCTTCAATCGACACCCGGACCGAAACACTGATTGAAAATGGAATGGATCAGTTGATGAAAGGCAGGACCGTATTTGTAATCGCTCACCGTTTATCAACTGTACGCAGTTCCAATGCGATTATGGTTCTTGAACATGGAAAGATTATTGAACGAGGCAATCATGAGGAGTTAATAGCCCAGAAAGGTAAGTATTATCAGCTTTATACAGGGATGTTTGAATTGGATTGATT
>JAEZKW010000150.1 GCA_023415375.1 Bacillota bacterium | reverse complement strand
GCTAGGGAACAAGTTTGGGGTGAAGACCGGCATTGCGAACGTTGTCAAACTCCAGTCATTAAGAAAGAATTAAGCCAATGGTTTTTTAAGATTACTGATTATGCTGAAGAATTATTGGATTTTTCTCAAATCGATTGGCCTGAAAGGGTCATCTCGATGCAGCAAAATTGGATAGGTCGTAGTGAGGGTGCTGAAGTCAATTTCCATACCCAGACTGGGCAAGAGATTAAAATCTTTACAACCAGACCGGATACTTTGTGGGGCGTCACTTTTATGGTCCTCGCTCCGGAACATCCGTTGGTAAAGCAAATAACTACGCCGGAATACCGAACTGTAGTAGAAGAATATGTAGCACAAGCCGCCAGACAATCTGAGATAGAGCGGCTAGCAACCACCAAAGAAAAAACTGGAGTTTTTACAGGGGCTTATGCGGTAAACCCAGTGAATGGGGAAAAAGTTTCTATTTGGATTGCAGATTATGTCATGATGGGTTACGGTACTGGGGCAATTATGGCCGTACCCGCCCATGATGAACGTGATTTTGATTTCGCCCGTAAATTTAAACTACCGATTAAAATGGTTATTGCGCCCCCAGGGTGGACTGGCCAGGAAAGCTTGAACGAGGCTTACACAGGGGTTGAGGAAGGACAATTGGTTAATTCCGGCCCATTTAACGGTACTCCTGCTATTAAGGCTAAGGCCATTGTTACATCTTGGCTGACTGAACAAGGATTTGGCAAAAAAACAGTTAATTACCGGTTGCGTGACTGGTTAATCAGCCGTCAACGTTATTGGGGCGCACCGATTCCCATAATTTATTGTGAAAAATGTGGCACCGTTCCAGTTCCGGAAAAGGATTTGCCAGTATTACTACCTGAAGATGCCGAATTTTTACCTACTGGAGAATCACCACTTAAATATCATGATAGTTTTCGTAAGACCACTTGTCCTAAATGCGGTGGTCCTGCCGAACGGGAAACGGATACAATGGATACTTTTATGTGTTCATCTTGGTATCCTTATGGTTATTTAAGTCCATATTATCAAGGGAACGTTCCTTTTGAACCCGAAGAAGGGAAATATTGGCTACCGATTGATCTTTATACCGGCGGAATTGAACATGCCTGTATGCATCTTATTTATATCCGATTTTTCACCAAGGCCATGCGTGATTTAGGCTTGGTTCATTTTGACGAACCTGTTGTCAAGTTACGAAACCAAGGGATAATCCTTGGGGAAGACAGCGAAAAAATGAGTAAATCTCGGGGTAATGTTGTAGCTCCCGATGATTTAGTACAAAGATATGGTGCTGATGCTGTTCGTGCTTATTTGATGTTTGGCTGGCGCTGGGAACAGGGAGGTCCTTGGGATAGTAAAGGGGTTGAGGGGATTTACCGCTTTTTGAACCGAATTTGGGATTTGACTTTGGAAGAAGCTCCAAAAGGGAATTCGTCCGAGGCGGAGAAAGTCCTACGGCGGAAAACTCATCAAACCATAGCTAAAGCAACCAAAGAAATTGAAAGCTTTTCTTTCAATACGTACCTTGCTTCATTAATGGAACTTTCGAATGTGATGGCAAAATATAAAACAGAAGTTTATGCAACTGTGGCCTGGGAAGAATCCGTTAAAACTCTTCTTCTTTTGATGGCTCCGGCTTGCCCCCATATTACCGAGGAAATTTGGGCGCGACTTGGACTTCCGTATTCAATTCACAATCAAAGTTGGCCTCAATTTGATCCTAATTTAGCTGCTGAAGAAACTGTGGAGATTGTTTTGCAAATTAACGGAAAAATCCGTGAGAAATTAGTGGTGCCCATCGGGAGTTCTCCGGAAGAACTTCAGAATATAGCTATGCGAAACGAAGTCATTCAAAAAGCAATCGCTGGTAAAACCGTGAAAAAAGTAATTGCGGTCCCGGATCGTTTGGTGAATGTGGTCATTCTTTAATTTCGAACCATATATGGAGTCATCAAATACATGGATGTTTTTAAAATACCAATCGTATTTAAACCTGAGCCGAGGAAAACAATTCAAGCCCGGTTTTCCGGTAATGAGTGCTTAATTCAGTTTCCGAGTGGATGGTTAAAGAGGAAAAAGTATTTATTGATGATGATTGATCGGGTTTATTGGCGGCTGATGGCTCACACAGCGATTGATCAATTAAAGAAACGAACAACGGAACTCAATCAACTTTATTTTGGTTTCGATTATCAAGATGTTCATTACCACAGGCAATTTGGAAGATGGGGTTCTTGTTCGACTTTAAGGAATATCAATTTATCTCATCGATTAATCGGAGCTCCTGAACATCTGCGTGATTATGTCATCATTCATGAACTTGCTCATTTAAAGCACCTTAATCACGGTAAAGAGTTTTGGAATTTAGTAAATGGAACCGGCTTTGAACCAAAAAAAATTCGTAAAGAAATTGCTCTATACGGCCAATATTGGCAAAACCAATATTATCAATGGTATCGACTAATTTCGAGTTCAATTGAATCGAACAAATCCTTTTTTTAGGGGAATGACTTAAATTCGCATCTAGCAAATTTGTCAATACCCAAAGAAGAATGGCAAAATAGTTAGCTCGGGGAAACCCCGGGCTTTTTTGTTTGAATAAAGCCCCAGTTAAAAGGGGATTTTATCCTTAGAGTTTTCTCATGCATCGCATACAGCGTATGCGGATCATACGTTTTAATAATCTACTCTGGGGATGTGTCCTATTGAAATTTCTGAAAATACTTCACAAACGGATTATTTATTTATGGTTCATTGTAGGGTTTGTATTAATATCTTTCGGCGGTTCATGTTTAATACAGATAAATCGCTTGCCGCCGATTTTGAAAGTTTCTCCCGGGCAAAGGATAAAACTTTCAGCTTATTTTCCATTGAGCTTTTATACTATTCATCAACATTTACAAGACAATATTCCTAATAAATCAGTTCAATCATTACCATTACTATCTACGAATTTAATTGTAAATTCACCGGAAAATGAAGAATTTGATGTACAAGTTCGATTATTAGGTGCAATTCCTGTAAAAAAGCTACATGTAGAGATCGCAAGGCCGACCATGGTTGTTCCAGGAGGGCAAGCCATTGGGGTTTTATTTTCCAGTAAAGGGGTTGTAATTATTGGTCATTTATCCTTAAAGGGGGTTGATGGTAAAACATATTATCCGGCAAAAGATGCCGGTTTAGAGATTGGGGATATTCTTCTAGCTATGAATGATATGCCTGTCAATCGAGTAAATGAGGTTGAATTTCAATTAAGGAATTACCAACCGGAACGTAAGTTTATAAAATTAACAATTTTACGGCGAGGTAAGCAGATTATCTCCAAGATTCAACCGGTATATTGTTCTCAGGATGGGGCGGTTTCTCGTTATATGCTTGGAATTTATATTGAAGATCCAGCTGCCGGAGTTGGGACCTTAACGTGCTATGATCCAGTAACTCAACGCTTTGCCGGCTTAGGACACCGCATTGTCGACTTTGCAGGTAAGAAGGGTATCCCGTTCAACCGGGGGGAAATTGTTCTTGCTAGAATTAATGGTGTACGAGTCGGGGTTCCCGGCCAGCCCGGTGAAAAAATTGGAGTGTTTAGTTCTTTTATGAATCCTTTAGGTAAAATCGAAAAAAATAGTCGTTTTGGGATTTATGGCCATTTGTACGGCCACATTTATGGAAGCGTTTATCATGTCAATGAAACTCCGATACCAACAGCCTACCGTTCTGAAGTTTCTGTAGGACCGGCGCAAATATACACAGTTATCAGGGGCACAAAAATTGAACGCTTTAACGTTGAAATCGTTAAAGTATACCGCCAGGACGCCCCCAGAGATAAAGGAATGGTTTTGAAAGTAGTGGATCCCTTACTGTTGAAATTAACCGGCGGGATTATTCAAGGAATGAGCGGAAGTCCAATTATTCAACATGGAAAATTTGTCGGGGCCGTAACCCATGTCCTCGTCAATGACCCAACCAAGGGATATGGGGTCTTGGCGGAATGGATGATTCAAGAAATGAACGGAATAGCATCCTAGCAGGGATGCTTTATTTTTTGTTTTGTAAATATCCTAGAAAGAAAAAGGAATTTTTTACGCAGTAGCGAAAAATACTTTCATAAATTATTTTACTCTATGATCGAGGTGGAAAAATGCAACCTATCCGAGTTGGGATAGCGGATGATAATCAAGATTTCTGCCAGCTACTCCAGGATTTTTTTTCAACAAGATCAGAAATTGAAGTCGTCGCCACTGCTTACAATGGTTTGGATATTATTAAAATTTTACCACAAATCTCAATTGATGTGTTATTATTGGATATGATAATGCCCCAAATGGACGGAATTGGAGTACTTCAGTGGTTAAGGGAAAATCCCCAGATTCACCGACCCAAAATAATTATTTTTTCAGCATTTGGTCAAGAAGAGATTGCTAGAAATGCTGTGAGTCTTGGTGTTGACTATTATGTTTTGAAACCTTTTGATTTGGAAACTTTGACCAGACGCATCAGTGAAGTCGTAAAGGGTATGAATGATATCCCCAAACGCAAACCCACTAGTTACTCCCGGGATCTAGAATTAGAGGTGAGCCGGATTATTCAAAGTTTAAATATTCCGCCTCATTTTAAGGGTTATTCCTATTTACGGGATGCTATTATTATGACAAGTCAGGATCCCGGACTGATTAATGAAGTTACCAAAAAGCTCTACCCCTTGATTGCTGAACAATACCACACTACGATGAACCGGGTAGAAAGAGCAATGAGGTTTGCCATTGAAACAGCATGGAATAAGGGGGATGTACAGACTCTACATAATTTATTTGGCTATTGTGTTGACGATAAAAAGGGCAAACCAACCAATGCTTCATTTATCGCGAAAATTTCTGATAAAATGCGGTTGGAGAAGAATATTAGAAGGTGAATGGGTTTGGATTGTAAGGCAATAGCACGCATCGATCCTCGTACGAAAAATTTGGCCAAACGCATTCGGCCTGGTGAGATTGCCGTCATTGATCATGCAGACATTGATCAAGTCTCGGCCGATTCATTGATAAAAGCCAAAATCAAAATGATTATCAATGCCAGCCCCTCGCAAACGGGCCGTTATCCTAATCCGGGTCCGGCATTTTTATTGCAGCAAGGCATTATGATTTTAGATAATGTTGGTAAAGAGATTTTCCAAAAGGTTCACGAAGGGGATTTTCTAGAGATCAAAGGGAACCAAATTTGGAAAGACGAAGTCCTTGTTGGTGAAGGTCAGTTTTTGGAACTGGGAGCTGTTCTTAAAAATATTAAAAAGCTTCGTCATATGCAAGCCAATGAATTAGATAAATTCATACATAATACCCTTGAATATGCAATGAAGGAAAAAGATTTAATTTTGGGTACGCTTGAAATGCCTGAAATTAAAACAAAATTTGAAGGTAAACCTGTCTTAGTGGTGGTTCGGGGTCAGAATTACCGGGAAGATTTAACAATTATCAAATCTTATATTGATGATGTCAATCCCGTATTAATTGGTGTAGATGGGGGCGCTGATGCCCTTTTGGAGTTTGGATATATACCGGATATCATCATTGGAGATATGGATAGTGTTACCGATTCGGCTTTGAAATCTGATGCCGAAATTATTGTTCATGCTTACACTGATGGCAGGGCACCTGGTTTAAGCCGGGTTGAAAAATTAAATTTGCAGGCCACAATTTTTCCGGCCCCTGGTACGAGTGAAGATATTGCTTTATTACTAGCTTTTGAAAAAGGGGCGGATTTAATCGTTGCTGTAGGTACCCACTCCAGTATGGTTGACTTTCTTGAAAAAGGGCGAGCAGGGATGGGGAGTACCTTTTTAGTTCGTTTGAAAGTTGGTTCCATTTTAGTAGATGCCCGGGGAGTCAGTAAAATTTATCAAGGCCGTATTAAACTTAGTTATTTATTCCAAATAGCAATCGCCGGAATTTTACCAATTATAATTGTTCTTTCACAATTACAGTGGTCGAGGGACTTATTCCGAACTTTTTGGTTACAATTAAAAATATGGTTAGGGTTTTAAGAATTTAATTTTGGGGGATTTTCATGATTATCGATTTACGTTACCATGTTGTTTCTTTAGTCTCAGTTTTTTTAGCACTGGGGCTTGGTATTATAATTGGCGCCAATCTAGGCGTTTCGGGCAATCCCCATTTTGAAAAACAAATTCAGCATCTGGAGCAAACCTATCAAAAAATCCGCGATGACCAGAATACATTGAAAACTTCATTGCAAGCCAAAGATAATGAAATCGATATTGCCAATCAATTTCAAAAAGCAATCGTTCCAAATCTAATAACTAACAGATTGCTTGGTAAACGAATTGCAATTATTAGAACAAACATTTCAGTTGATTTTAAATATGCCCGACAGTTGTTTAATCTTTTACGTCAAGCAGGGGCAGATGTAACGTCTATTACGACGATGAATCAAACAATCAATCTTAATGACAGCCAGCTAAAAAATGAGATTAATGGAGCTTTCGAGTTTACCCAAACTGATGATAAGAATTTCAATTCACGTATATTTTCTAAATTAGCCCAAATTATCGTTAATGGTCAAAGCAGCTCTCAATTAATTTTTATGCAAAATAAAGACTTGATTCAGCTATGGGGAGATTACAACCGGGGTTATGTCGATACAATTGTTTTTTTGGGGGGCGGTATAAATCCGGAAAGTGATCATCAAACCGAAATCGATGGGCCTTTATTGGATGCGTTTCACAGTATTAAGGTCGCTAGATTTGGAGTTGAACCTAGTTTTGTAACCCAATCCTATATGCATTTATACCAGTCCAAATGTCAAGGAACCGTTGATAATATTGATACCCCTCCTGGTGAAGTAACCTTGGTTTATTTATTGGCTTCCGGGAAAAAAGGATTTTATGGTGTTAAAGATACTGCCCGTTCGTTTATCCCGGAGTTTAAGCTCAATTATTAATAGTCAAAACGGGAAGTGATTTTTGTGGAAACTTATAATGATAGTTTAACAGTATTAATTCCGGCTTATAATGAGAAAAATACGATTCAGGCAACAATCCAGGCTGTTAAAAACAGCGGTCAGGTTGACCAGATAATCGTTATTAACGATTGCTCTCAGGATGATACGAGCCGGCTTGCGAAAGAAGCCGGTGCTGAAGTTTTAGATTTGCCTCGCAATTTAGGAAAGGGCGGGGCCTTAAATTGTGGCCTTAAAATCGCCAAAGGGAATATAATCGCATTATTGGATGCCGATTTAGGCAAAACGGCTTCCGAAGTAACTAAGTTAATTGAGCCGATACGTTCCAATAAAGCTGATTTGACGATTGGACGATTTCCTCCTGCAGGTCGAAAAGGTGGTTTCGGTTTGGTAACCCGGCTTGCCAAGAAAGGTATACGCAGTTATACCGGTTTAGAAGTTTCCAGCCCTCTTTCTGGACAAAGAGTCATGCGCCGTGAAATTTTGGACAAAATCGGACCGTTTGAATCCGGCTTCGGTGTTGAAGTAGGAATGACGATCGATGTTTTTAGGCATGGTTTTCGGGTAAAGGAAGTGCCGGTCATCATGAGTCATGCCGAGACTGGACGGGATTTAGCAGGCTTCATTCATCGAGGACGCCAATTTTGGGATGTGGCTTTGGTCTTAATTAGCCGACTTTTTATTAAGAGGTGATTTAATGGAACTGAGTGATGTTTTACAACCAATGATACTATCAATTATTAAATATATCATTATTTTCGTAATATCATATTTTTTGGCTTTTTTTTCATTTCCTTTCATAAAAGGACTCATTTGCCAAGCGGGCTTTTTAAAACCCAATTTTCGTGAAGAACAGATCCCATCTATTGCGGGGGTCCTTTTCGTGGCTTTATTGCCTTTAATTACTATGATTAATATGCTATGTTCAGTAAATCCTTATCCTGACTCAATTCTGTTTTTGTGTATCGTTCTTGGAATGGGTTTTATGGGCCTTCTTGATGATCAAATGGGTAATCATAACTCCAAAGGTTTTAAAGGACATTTCTTGGTTTTATTTCGCTCCAAACAATTGACTTCAGGGGGGTTCAAGGCGATATTCGGGGCTTTGCTTGCTCTTATTTTTAGTATAGCTGCTGTTTTTCCTGTTAAATCAGCTTGGTGGCCCTGGGAACTTTTTCTTAATTTTATCCTTATGAGCTTAGCTACCAATATGATAAATCTTTTTGATTTAAGACCGGGCCGGGCCGGTAAAATATATTTAGCCGCTTTTATTATAATTATGGCATTCAGTAAAAATTTAGAGAATTATTTTGGACTTTTCTTACCAATTTTAGCGATTATACTTTACTATTTACCGTTTGACCTTAGGGCCGAAGTTATGATGGGTGATGTGGGTTCCAATTTACTTGGGGCCACTCTTGGGATGATGATGGTCTGGATGCTTAGCGATTTCGCCAAAATTGTATCTTTGGTCATTATGCTCGCTTTACAATTTAGTGCCGAGAAGGTTTCATTTACTAAGATTATTGAACGAAATGGATTCTTACGATATATTGATAATATTGGTAGGGAACAGAAATAGCTAAAAAAGGTTTTTTACATATGTTTTTTCAGAAAGGTGAAAATCAGTGAAAGAAGTTGCTGTCTATACTGATGGGGCTTGCTCGGGAAACCCGGGCCCGGGTGGATGGGGAGTCATTTTAATTGCCGGTGAGGTTGAAAAAGAGTTGTCCGGTTATGTGGAAAAAACGACGAATCAACGAATGGAATTACAAGCTGCGATCAGTGCATTATCGGCTCTTAAATTTCCCTGTCAAGTAAAATTACACTCTGATAGTGCTTATTTGATTAATGCTTTTCGTCAAAATTGGCTCCGAAATTGGCAACGTAACGGTTGGCTGAACTCCCAAAAGAAACCTGTCGAGAATCAGGACTTATGGATGGAATTAATAGAATTAAGTAGACTTCACCAAATTGAATGGATTAAAGTCCCGGGACATAAGGATAATGTTTATAACAACCGTTGTGATCAATTGGCAAGAAAAGCGGTAGAATTGAAATCTGCCGTATTAAATCCCTAAGCTTAAAAAAATTCTGCTTTGTAAATTTATGGATTGAAAATAGCTCATTAAAATATAAAAATTTATAAATAGCTCATTAAAATATAAAAATTTATAAAGCGATTTTTTAAAAAGTCCGTTATAATAATACTAAACCTGAGTTTTAACCACTAAAAGGAGTGAATACTTTTGTTAACAACAGCTCAATTGGATGAATTACAAGAAAAGGCACGCAGGTTGCGTGGTCATATTGTCCGGATGTTAGCGGCTGCTAAATCCGGACATCCGGGTGGATCGTTATCCTCAGCTGATCTTTTAACCTATCTATATTTTTATAAAATGAGGATTGACCCCAGTAATCCCCAAATGCCTGAACGGGACCGCTTTGTTTTGAGTAAAGGTCATTGTGCACCGGTACTTTATGCTGCTTTGGCTGAAAGAGGCTTTTTTGATGTCAAAGAACTAATTACCTTGCGTAAATTTCATAGTATGCTGCAAGGGCATCCGGATATGAAGAAAACACCCGGTGTAGATATTTCCAGTGGTTCTTTGGGTCAGGGATTATCAGTTAGCAATGGAATGGCCCTCAGTGCCAGAATGGACCACAAAGATTATCGGGTTTATGTTTTAATGGGGGATGGAGAACTTGAGGAAGGTCAAGTATGGGAAGCGGCAATGACATCGGCCCATTATAAATTGGATAATCTAACTGCATTTGTGGATAACAACCGCCTTCAAATTGACGGGAGAGTTGAAGATGTTAAATCGCTGACAAATCCTGCCGAACGTTTTCATTCTTTTGGATGGCATGTTATAGAAATTGACGGTAATGATATTGTAGCTATCGATAAGGCAGTGGCCGAAGCTGAGAATACTAAAGGAAAACCAACCATGGTTGTTTTACATACAACCAAAGGTAAGGGCGTTTCATTTATGGAGAACCAAGCCAGTTGGCACGGTATGGCACCGAAACCGGAAGAGGCGGAACAGGCTCTTAAAGAATTAGGATTTTAAATGATAATAAATAATAAAAACAGGGGGATTACCCATGAGTGATAGAATAGCTACCCGGGAAGCCTATGGAAATGCATTAATTAAATTAGGAGAATTAAATCCAAATGTGGTAGTTCTGGATGCAGATTTATCGAAGTCAACCAAAACAGCGGGTTTTGCTAAAAAATTTCCTGATCGTTTTTTCCAAATGGGTATTGCAGAAGCCGATATGATGGCAACAGCAGGCGGATTTTCAACCACCGGTAAGATTCCGTTTGCTAGTACCTTTGCTATATTTGCGACTGGCCGCGCTTATGATCAAGTTCGAAATACAATTGGTTATCCTGGGTTGAATGTCAAAATTGCTGCAACCCATGCCGGTCCGACTGTAGGGGATGACGGCGGTTCCCATCAATCTATCGAAGATATAACCTTGATGAGGGTCATTCCTGGAATGACCGTTTTAAACCCAGCTGACTCCGTGGAGACCGAAAAATTAATTTTTGCAGCTGTTGAGCATTATGGACCCGTCTACATTCGCTTGGGCCGAGAACCAATGCCGGTTATCTTTAATGCTGATTATAAGCCTGAAATTGGTAAAGCTGTTCGTCTCAAGGATGGTAAAGCTGCCACTATTATCGCAACAGGTATCATGGTGGAAAAAGCCCTTCAGGCTGCAGATATCCTAAACCAAAAGGGCACGGTGGTTCGAGTAATCAATATTCATACCATTAAACCGATTGATGCAGCGGAAATTATTAAAGCGGCCTGGGAAACTGGAGCCATTGTTACTGCTGAGGAGCACAGTGTTATTGGAGGCCTTTCTAGCGCCGTAGCCGAAGTGGTGGTTCAAAATCATCCCGTCCCAATGGAATTTATTGGAATGAAAGATCGTTTCGGACAATCGGGATCACCCGCTGAATTATTATCCGAATATGGATTAACTGCTGAAAGTATCGTTGGTGCGGTTGAGAAAGTCATTGCTCAAAAAAATCCCTGAAATTTTTTAATTTAAAATTGACACCGTAAATCAAATAGTAACTGATGTTTTACCTTGTGAATTCGGGTTGAAATATCTTAAAATCGGTGCTACAATAAATTGAAATTGAATAACTCGGTAGGCGAGGTTCCTACAAGGATATGGGATGCTACCGCAGATGGTTGGAGACAACCTGAGCTGGTCAGCAGGTATTGCCGAATACTCAAGGCATTATCTAGTGCATCTTCACCGCTTTGTAGTGCCAAAGCTTGAACGAGAGTGATTGATTGTTCGCTTTCACCACGCTCAGCTTTGGTGAGAGCTTTTTATTTTGTTTGCTTCAATAAAACCATAAGGAGGTAAACATGACTACGATTAAGAGCTTCTATTTAAGCAGGATACTGGGCAGCAAGGTTTTCACAACCGATGGGAAAATCATTGGAAGATTAACTGAGTTGGTCGCTACCAATGAAGAACCACCTCAAGTAGCTTCATGTGTGATAAAAAACCAAGATGGAACAGTCAGACTCCTTGATTGGTCGTATTTTTCCATTACGAAAGTCCATAAGAAATATCGAATTTATTGTATCCGTGATTCCGAGATTACGCCGCCCCAAAATTCAATTCGTTTGAAAAAACACATTCTGGATAAACAAATTGTCGATATCGACGGTAAGAAAGTGGTACGAGTCAATGATATTCGTTTGGCTCTCATTTCTACTGGCCTATATGTCGTTGCAGTTGACGTAGGTGTCGAAGGCTTGTTACGGCGTTTAGGCTTAGCGAAACCGACTCGGAAAGTGCTTCAGTTATTTGGCAAAAATATTTCCTCAAAATTTATTCTTTGGAGCAATATGGAGGCGGTCGGCACCCCACTGGTTAATCTCAAACTTTCGACTTCATCCTCCAAGTTGAACACTTTACATCCTTCAGAATTGGCTGATATTATTGAAGATTTGGATGTGAATACCCGGACAGCCATTTTTAGTGCTTTGGATCATGATCGAGCCGCTGATGTTTTGGAAGAAATGGAAACTGAAGCGAAATCCAGTATTTTGGATCAACTTTCGGTTGAAAAAGCCGCAGATGTGTTGGAAAAAATGCCGGCTGATGAGGTTGCAGATATTCTTGATGATTTGGAAGAGGAAAAAGCTGAAGAGTTATTGCAGGAGATGGATAAAGAAGCTTCTGCCGAAGTTAGAGAACTCATGGAATATCCTGAAAACCAAGTCGGTAGCCTAATGTCAACTGATTATATTTCCTTTAAAGAGCACATGACGGTACAAGAGACAATTCAGGAATTAAGAAGACTTAAGCCGGAATCGGATACGATTTATTATCTTTATGTGGTTGACGATGAGGAAAGATTAACAGCTATTCTATCATTAAGAGATTTAATCGTGGCTGAACCGGATATTAAGCTCGAACAGATTATGCATCGTAAAATTGTATTTGTCTATGATCAGGATAATATTAATTCATTGGTTGAAATTATTTCCAAATATAGTTTACTAGCGGTTCCTGTTGTTGATCAGGAAAATAAGATGGTCGGCGTAGTTATCATTGATGACGTAGTGTTCGAAATCTTAAAGTCCAAAAAACGCCGATTATAGATTGGCACCTAGCTAATCTTGACATAATTATATTGTTTATTGTATATTAATAACAATTCATGTTGTGTTGAAATTGAATTAAATTAGTGAGCAGGCGCTGGAAACATACAATATGTATGGTTAAGTAGCCGGGCCTTTAAGGCAGCGGAAAGAGAAAACCGTGGGACATATTTGTCTCAGGGTTTTTTTATACCATTATTGTTTTGAGGAATAAGATTCATTATTTTTAGGGGAGACCGTAAATGAATGAGAAAAAGAAAGCAGCTCTAGGCTCAGTCATTGCAGCGATATTTTTAACCTTGATGAAGCTGATAGTTGGCATTATTTCTGGCAGTCTGGGTATTTTATCGGAAGCTGCTCATTCAGCACTTGATTTGGGGGCAGCTGTGATTACTTTTTTTGCTGTCAAGATATCCGACAAACCGGCTGATCAGGAACACAATTACGGACATGGCAAAGTGGAGAGCTTTTCCGCTTTAATTGAAACTTTACTGCTTCTGGTCACTTGTATTTGGATTATTTATGAAGCCTTGGAGCGATTACTTTTTAAAAAATCCGTCGATGTCTCCAATACTTTTTGGGGTATTCTCATTATTGTAATATCGATGGCTATTGATTTTACTCGTTCGCGGGCATTGAAAAAGGCTGCTGATAAATATGGAAGTCAGGCTTTAGCCGCCGATGCACTTCATTTTAGTAGTGATGTCCTAAGTTCATTGGTTGTTTTGATTGGACTTGTTTGTGTTACTGTAGGCAAAGTTTTTGAGATACCAGGTTTTAATAATGCGGATCCTATTGCGGCTTTGGGTGTTTCTATATTAGTTATAGTAATTAGCTTCCGGCTCGGTAAGCAAACCATTGAGGTATTACTTGATGCAGCCCCTAAAGGAGTATTGAACCAAGTTCTACATGAGGTAAACCAGATTAATGGGGTGCTGGATGTCGCTAATGTAAGAGTCAGGGCATCGGGGCCAAGAGTTTTCATCGATTTAAATATTGGAATCGACCGCAATGAAAGCCATAGGGTTGTTCATTCCATAGTCGATGAAGTACGGGAGCGGCTGGAACAAAAAATTACCAATTCCGATGTGATGGTCAGCACATATCCGGTAGATTTGGCCGGGGATGATCAAGAAATTTATCATACTGTAAAAAAAGTGGTTGATAGATTTCCAGTTTGTACCAACATTCATAATATCCATATTTATGAGATTGCGACTGAGAAGTATATTGCAATTCATTTGGAAGTTAAAGAAAGCATGACTTTGAAAGAGTCCCATAATTTATCCCATGAAATCGGCGATTTAATTTGCCAGGAACTGAAAGATGTGAAAGATGTAAGCGTCTATTTTGAATATGTCAAACGACAATGCATTCCGGCCCAGGATGTAACCAATCAAAACCAAGACACGATCGCCAGGATATTGGAATTGGTCGAGGCGGTGCCGGAACGTCTCCACTGTCATGATATTAAAATATACAGTCAAGCTGGCAAACTAACTATATTTCTCCATTGTGAAATGAGAGAGGAATATTCAATTGAACAGATAGAAACTCTTACGAAAGTCATTCGTGAAAAGATACAATCCAATATCCGGAATATCGATAGTGTTCATATCCATGTGGAACCCATTACTTAATATAAACGAATAATCGCCAAGAAAATTAATAATATACCCGGTAAGATTGAAAGAATTTTTTGATTGATTCGTTGTAATAAGCATACTTTTTGACCTAGAAAAGTCCCCATATATAGAAAGATCAGCTGAAAAATCCCGATTGCAAAGGGGATGCTGGGAGAATAAAAGCCAGTTAGGGCACTACCGATTCCAACCCCGATAGCATCGACCGACAATGCTAAGCCCAGCAGTAAAGATTCTGGAGTATCAATGGCCCCGGATTTATCAAAATCAAATTCCATTGGATTCCGGATAACTTGAATCGTTATACCCAGGGATTTAATTGCTACTTCCCACAAGGTTGGCTTTGTTGACTTTTCTGCCGCATCTTTCAGTAAGGCTTGCAAAATAATCCAAATTCCCATGAGGCTCAGTATGGTAATACCTAAGATTTTAGCGAAAATAGGCGGTAGAATATATGAAAAAGCCTTTCCGACTACAATTGCTAACCCTGCATAAATAATTGAGAAAAGACATATAACCAATTTGGAGGAAAGAGGAATTCTAACTTTTTTTAAGCCATAAACTAATCCTACCCCGAGCGCATCAATACTCAAAGAAATTGCAAGTACAATTAAAGAAAAGATCATGTCAATGGTACCCTCGCTGAATAATGATATGTTGTATTATATGATTTAAGCCCAATGAGTGTTATTCAGGAGGTTTAATATTGAAGAGATAAACGCCTAATAATGAAATGACTCTCAGGCAAATTTAATGGATGAGGCATTAAAATAATTCCAGCGAATAAATCAACCAAAAAAGGATTCCTTCTAAAACTTCCCGAAATTTATTAAAGTAAAGTTTATGGAGGCGGAGGTACTTGAAAATGGGCTTTTTATTCAGTGAAGTTTTTTGGGGTGTTTTGCTAATTATTATTGGGGCATCCGTGGTTATTCGAGCGGTTTTTCATGTCAACATTCCGATTTTTTCAATGATAATAGCATTTATACTGATTTACGGCGGTATCCGAATTTTAATTGGCGGTTATGGTTTTGCAAATCCCCAAAACATGACTTTGTTTCAAGATACCACCATTCATGTCACAAATCCGGCAGATAATTATAATACGTTTTTTGGTAAAGGGGTTATTGATTTAACGAAGGTAAATTTATCGAATGAAACAAAGAGGATTAATATTCATACGATTTTTGGGTCATCAACCATATTATTGAATCCTGAAACTCCAGTGAAAATCATCGTAAATTCAGCTTTTGCTGAGGCTACGATACCGGATGGCAACCGGATTCAATTTGGAACGATCGTTTATCAATCAAAGAACTACCAAGCGGAGCAAAATTCGCTTTTAATAGAGACGAATGTTGTTTTTGGAGGATTAGAAGTCATCAATCGATAATTTGCACAGTCTGACTGAATGCATACTGACAATTATATCTTTCAATAATGGTTTTCGAATTCTAAATTTAAATTTTTTGGCTATTCCATTCATAAACCCTGCTTTTAGTTGGGTTTATTTTTTATTTTCAACGAAAAAGAATCTCCAAAGAGGCAGTCAAAAAGTACTGTATAAAATATAGCAACAATATTGCCTCTTTTGGGACAACACCTTTTTTCTGATAGGCCTTTTGTAGGCCAACCCTCAAAAATCCTTTTCTTTATATCTTGAGTATTTGATAGCCCTCGACGATTCAGGATTTTAGCCATAGAATTTCAAAGTTCCAACATGCGCACAAAAGGTCAAATGCACATATATTATACTAGCTAAAAACCGGAGGTTGATTTATACGAGTGTGAACCAACTTGTTTCCAGCAGAATGTAGCCTGAGGCCTGAGTATTTGGAGGATTAAGAGTGAATTTACCACTACTTTTCGGAATTTTAATTTACCTTTTCATACTCATTTCTCTTACTGCTTGGTTAACTAAATATCATCAATGTCAGGACCGTGGTATGGATTTACACAATCAGACAAAGCCAACTGAAGAAAAATCTTCAATTGACTCAGAATTCATGAACCTGCCATTGAAAGATTCGGGGGGTACAACATCCGGTAATAGGTGCCCAGTTCAAGATGATCAGGGAGGTGCTAAAAACTAATTCGTTTTTGTTTAAAATTGTTATCAAAAAATATAAGGAGGGAAATATATGGACCCTTTAATTCGGGCAGAAGTGGTTATTGGTGAGAATACGAGGCAGCTATTGGTTGAAAGAAATGTTACTTTAACAATTCCGGCCATCAAAGTCCGGAATATTAATGCCCGGGTAATCAATATAACCACTGATGTCATTGCTGATAAAGTGGTCATTCAAGGGGTTTTACACAAGCAGATCTTCTTTGTCGGAGAAGATAATATTGTTCACCACCAAGCGGAGGATATTTCATTTAGTACATTTATTGACGTTCCGGGAGCGGAGCCCGGTATGAACGTTCAAGTTGATCCGGTGGTTGAAACTGTTATTTTTAACTTACTGACACCAACCCTTATCCATCAAAAAGTGGTATTGGAGTTTTTTGTTAAAATTACTGAATCCAGACAGCTTAATGTGGTTACCGGCAATGGTCCTTTAGTAAGAGTTGACCAGGTTGTAGGCGAAAATACCAAGCAAGAACTGTTTGAGAATATCGTAACCTTATCAACGCCTGCTATCAAAATTGATGATATTACAGTAGTCATTCGGAATATTACCACCCATATTATTCAGGATAAAGTAATCATTCAAGGTATACTCCATAAACAGATCTTTTTCATCGGCACAAATAATATTGAATTTCATCAAGCGGAAGACGTTGAATTTTCTACTTTTGTAGATGTACCCGGTGCAACTTTTGGAATGGATGTCGAAGTGGTACCGACTGTGGAATTTGTCAATTTTGAGCTGCAAAATCCTACAACATTGATCCAGAAAGTGGTCGTTGAATTCTTCGCTAAAGTTACCGAAAGTGTTCAACTCAATGTTGTACTTGGCCCAGGAGCATTACTGAAACTTGAAACTGTAACCGGAGAAAATACAACTCAGATTTTGGTTGAGAATGTCTTTAGTTTGCCAATACCAACAGTTAAAATTCGTGAAATCGTCGCCAGCATCCGAGATATTGTAACAGAAGTCATTGATAATAAAGTAGTGATTCAAGGAATTTTGCACAAGCAAATATTCTTCATTGGCGAAGATAACTTAGAACACCACCAAGCTGAAAATATACCATTCAGCACTTTCGTAGACGTAATGGGAGCTACCCCTGGAATGAATGTCAGGGTTGATTCCAGAATTGAAACGATTCTCTTTGAACTTCTGGATAGTTTGACATTGCGCCAAAAAGTCGTTATCGAATTCTTTGTTAAGGTTACCGAAACTCAGCAGTTATTAGTGCAAATCGTATCACCCTATTACTTGTAATAAATTATTTGTGATGAATGATTTATAATAATTAATTACACAAAAATTCCGACAAAAGATCGTTTCTAGAAACAGGTTGTTCACTTAAGTTGAGCAACCTTCTTCTTTTTTTATTAACTCCTGATAATTCATGGCGTTTGAACAGAATATTGCAATATTCTAATTTATCGGGTAGCTGATTTTTAAAGGGCAGGCGGCATATAAATTATCGAGATGGATCAAAAAGGAGCCGCAATGTTCGAAAAACGGGTGGGGCGATTCAGTACGGTCACTCGATATCGAGAGCTTATTCATAGAGAAATTTTTCAAATCGACCTTTGCTTGATAGAGGCCCGTTTAATGAACCACGGTCCAAATTTGTTTGCTAAAGGAACGATTAAGCGCCAGATTCAGTATTTTGAATTGGATGGCGGTCACCGAAAGATAGAAGATACAATCCAGTTCACCATTTCAATGGGTGAATCTTTTAATGGTTCACTCTCAGTTTTACAAACTGAGTTATTCCAAGATTACTTTATTTTTCAGCCTGCGCCCAATGACTCTCATTTGGCTGTTTTGGAACAAGGGTTTTTATTGGAGATCAATTCAGCGAAATTAGAAAAATCGTCGAAATCAAATAAGTTAAAGGTTAATTCCGTAACTCAGCAAGGACAAGACAGCACTTTTATTCAAATTCCTTTCAAACCGTTGACACCTGGGGGACAACCAGAGAAATTTACCGGTAAAGTTAATTTTACGGACTGTAATAACCTTCCCGTGGCAGTTGCCGAAATTGAAGGAAATATTTATGAAAAGACTGTGGAAAACATATTAAATAAGATATTTCTCAAGGAGAAGGTCACTTTATTGATTAATGCTCCAGCTCCCAGTCAAGACCAAAAGTTGGTACTTTCAGGCGATATTCTAGAGGTCGACTGGCAGCCTGATGTGGGTCAATCGAGCACGAAAATGATTCTCCGTTTAGATTATCGATGGTATCTTACAACACCTAAAGAGCTCTTATGTCAAGAACCTGATATTGAAAATGATTTACCAGTTGAGCAAGTTGAGACTTTGGTCTTGAAGGATAGTGGTGTTTTCCATTTCGCAAGGTCTTTTCAGATGGAAATGCCCAACTTGAAAGAATTGATTGAAATCAAATTGGAAGAGTTTCATTACCAGAATTTCTGGACCCAAAAGGGCATTCTTTTGCATATTGATTTGACTTTAGGATATACTTTTACGAATTTGGACGGAATTGAACAGTATCAAGAATATCAAACTTATATTGATGAATTATTTCCAAGGGTTCTCCCGATGAGTCAAAACCCAAAATCTGTTATTACTGCTGTTTTGAATAGTAAAATCGTAGAATTTGCTTACAGTAACCGACAAATAACAGTTATTCTCGATTTTGAGTATTTATCCCGAATATTTCAAAAGCAGATTACTGCAATTGTTAAGGATGATTCTTCTTCGGAAGTAATTGATGCTAAAATATTTTCCGGTGAAAAGGTTTATTCTTTCAGCGCGGTTGAAAACTTTACAATGAAATTTCGCCCTCTACGAATTATCAAGGTAACCGGCAGATTATTGGAAGCAACCGGACTGGCTCATGAAGGATGGGTATCGATCAAAGGGGTGATTGAAATGAACGTAACTTATATCGATCATCAAAAAAAGCTCCATGAAGATCTCTTTCAAAGTAATATTAAGGATTTTTGTATTTGGGGTGAGCTAAAACCGGAAATGGAATTGGAAGTTGAAAGCGACCTAGAATATAATCACTACCGGCTATCCGATAAGAATATCGAATATCAATTTTTAGTTAAGATAGCTATGAAGGCTTTTCATCAAAAAAGGATCGGGATTAGGATAGCCGCTGAATCTTCCAAATTAGATCTTCCAACTGAATTTGAGCCGAAGCAAAATTTAAAGTCCCCGGTATTTTTTGATAACCTGGTAATAGAATGGGATATGCCTCTACTAAAGGGGTGCATTCATGAAATTGCAAAGAGTCAAGTCCAGATCTCCCGATTTCATTACCAGGAGTCCCAGAATGCTATTTTAATTAAAGGTTCCCTCACCGGGGAGTTGGAATATTGGGACCAAAAACAATATTTACAAAAGCTATCGCTTGATTTACCCTTTTGGCGGTTTATCCCAAATGATAAAGGTTTGCAACTCATGAATGGTAAGTTAATTCCGACGGTTCTTAACTGTAGTTATTTTCCCTTTCAAACCCTTCCTTGGAGGAAGAGAAGTCTTAAAATCCGTTTAGAACTGGGACTCGAACAAATTGAGGAGGATGAATTGACTTGAAAGTATTATTACAAAACCGTAGCAGTTATCGGAATT
>JAEZKW010000027.1 GCA_023415375.1 Bacillota bacterium | reverse complement strand
GTATATGAAATTTTGAATGAGGGCGGCTCTTTTAATGATCCGGTCAACCGCACCAAACTAGGAACAATCGAAACTCATGTGGTGGATGTGAAGATTGTAGCTGTCAGGGATTCATACTCTATCGGGCAAGTCATCAACCCAACACCGGATAGCAGTCCGATTCCTATTAAACCGGGACAGAAGGCGATAGAAAAGACCAAGCAATTTTCCATTGCCGTTGTACAGTTCGAATATTTGAATTCCAAAGATGCCAGGACCCCTCGGGTGGCTCAGGAACTGATGATCAATGAATTAATCAATTCCGGACGGTTTGTGGTTGCCGAAAGCACCACCACCGAAAAAGTAGTCCAGCAGCTACTATCGACCAATACGCCGGGAACTACTCCTGCTACGCCTGATACCATTGGCACCGTCCAATTTACTCGCAATCTCGGCAAAATGCTGGGTGTCGATTACATTATGTATGGCCAATTAACCGATCATCCCGGCTTCATGGAATTACAGTGCCGGGTCCATGATGCCAAAACGGGGGTAGGGATAGCTGCCGGGAGCACACAAATTATTCCTCAAGTTGTCAACCCTTCATCGACCCCAACGAATTAGTTCGTCAAAGATTTCCAGTTAATGGGCAGAAGTTGTTGATAACGGGGAGAATAATATTTCCAAACGGCGAATTCATTCACATCTGGATTTTGGATGGGGATTATTTTGAAAAAAGTTCTTTGTTGTTTTTTAATAGCCCTCCTGATTGTGGCTTGTGTTTATGTTTGGAGCCGCAATATCGGCGGATTGCCTGAAAAGGTTTCTAGGCCAAGCGACTTGTCAAACGTTTGGCATAGCCCCTTCTACGAGCTTTCCAAAAGAAATGCTAAACAACCGGCCATCCTACAAATGGACTCGAAACTGGCGCGCTTAAATTTTCATCCTGAGCCGTTCAAAACTGAAGACATGGCTCTAAAAACTCCAACGGTTTCTTTAGCGGCAGTTGGTGATGTGGATATGCATATGCCAATTGTCAATTCAGCTTTTATTCCTTCGGATCAAACCTATGACTTCCGACCTATCTTCAATGAAATCCGTTCCGATTTACAAAGTGCCGATGTAGCAACAGGAGTTCTGGAAACACAACTGGGAGGCCCTAATGAGACCTTTACCGGCTATCCAGATTTCAAGTCTCCGCAAGCGATAGCGGATGCTTTAAAATGGGCTGGTTTGAAACTGGTATTTACCGCCCATAACCACTCTTTAGATCAGGGAACAGATGGCCTGGAAAAAACCTTAAAATATTTGGAACAAATCGATTTGCCTTATGTGGGTTGTCGCTATGACCCAAGCCGTAAATCTTACCGATTAGTAGATTGCAAAGGAATTTGCTTGGCATTTCTATCTTATACTGCTTTTACGAACGGCCATCGCCTTGCGCCCGGTCAGGAATGGATGGTCAATATTTTGGACCGGCAAAAGGTGCTTCAAGACATTTACGAGGTAAAAAAAGCCGGAGCGGATTGTATTATCATGGCCGTGCATGTTGGAGTGGAATACCAACGGATACCATCCAAGGAGCAGCAAGAATTGTGCGATTGGTTGATCCGATCAGGAGTTGATATTGTTTTAGGAAGCCATGTTCATGTGGTTCAGCCTTTGGAAAAACGGAGTTTTTTTGATCCGGACCGGATGATGGAAAGACAAAGCTTTATTGCTTATTCCTTGGGGAATTTATTATCCAATCAACGCTGGCGTTATAGCGATTATGGTTTGTTGGTCAAATTTTTACTGACTAAGAAAAGCGAGGGCCCGGGAGTCAGCATCGCTGAAACCGGGTATACACCTTTATGGGTTCATCGCTATTTGGAACAGGGGAAGTATCATTACCGGATTATGAAAGTAACCGGTGCGGAGTATCAGGGAAACAACCCTTGGGTTGACGGGGCTGCCCGGCAAAGGATGGGGGAGGTTTTTACTGAAACGCAGGAATTGATGGACGGCTGGACCGGGGGCCGTTCCTTGGGGCAACAAGATCCTTTCGTCCAACCTTAAGACTTTTTAGGGACTTACCGATCTTCGTTTTTTGAAATTTTATGGATTTTATCATATACAGTCGCAGCCGGCCATAGCTCCTGAGGTCTACCGGCCCTCATGGCTGAGGCTAAATGATGGAATACCGCGTCGTTATTTTTGCATAGAGAACGGATTAAATCCTTGGTTACTGCCCGCTGGGTATGACCGGCCACTCCGCAGGGAGCTGGAACGGGTTTGAATTGAGTGAGCGGGAGCAATTCGATAATTTCTGCTTCACGGAAATAAACCAGGGGCCGGATGGATGTCAGGCCGCTTCTTTGTAAATCTGTACGTGGAAGGAAAGTTCTGATTTGACCGGAGTACAGAATGCTCATTAGAAAAGTTTCCACCGCATCGTCATAATGATGGGCCAAAGCCACACGGTTATAGTTGTTGTTTTTCGCAAAACGATTAATAGCTCCCCGGCGCAGAAATGAACAAGTTGCACAAGGGCCTTCCGGATTGGACTCCGAGAAAGCATATTTGGCAATCTCCGTTTTCATGATATCAAAAGGCACATCTAAAAATTTACAATAATCACTTAGGGATTTGAAATCAAAATCGCCGCTAAAACCAAGATCGATTGTTAAGGCCCCAAGTTCAAAAGGGATAATATGGTGTTTTTTCAAGATGCTTAGGGCATATAATAAAAAGGCACTATCCTTACCGCCGGAGAAACCGACCAATACCCGATCGCCCGGTTCAATAAGCTGAAATTCGCGAATCGCCCGCAATAATTTTTGGGTGGCTGTCTTGGGTAGTGCCAATTTTTGATTGTCCATGATATCACCTTTATTCGAATAATTAATGCCTAAATGTATTTAGCCATTCATGCATTAAAAGGAGAAATTTACAATGAAACATTTATATCGTTCAAGATCCAAGGTTTTAGGCGGTGTTTGCGGCGGACTTGCCGAATATCTTGATGTTGATCCGGTCGTTGTAAGATTAATTACAGCAATCGCTTTGTTCTTCACATGTTGTTCGATTTTACCGATTTATCTTATTGCCTGGTTGATTATGCCGGAGGGACCGGTTGGTGTGGAATAATAAGGTTCAATTATTATTGGTTTTTTTGATTGTTTGTTTAACCATGAAAGCCGGTTCAACCAAAATGAGCAGAAATAAAAAATTCCGGCGATTTTGGTTTATAAGGGGGCGCCAGAATTTGAATAAAAATTATATCGATTTTTGTTTACATTGAACGGCTGCCAACAATAAGGTTGTTTCGGATCGAGTCAAAACCTTCATTTTCCAAAATTTTGCCAGTCCCCAAAGCTACGCAAGAAAGAGGGTCTTCCGCAAGATGAATCGGAATTCCGGTTTCCTCGGCAAGCAATCGGGTAAATCCATGCAATAACGATCCGCCACCCGTCATTACGATTCCTTTGTCAACAATATCGGAAGCTAATTCCGGCGGAGTGCGTTCCAAAACGGATTTGATTCCATCGATGATGGAAGTAATGGGTTCCGATAGGGCCTGAAATGAATCGGTTGAAGTAAATTTGATGGTTCGAGGTAGTCCGGTGACCAAATCTCGACCCCGAATCTCCACAGATTTTCCTTCACCCTCAGGATATGCTGAACCGATTTGAATCTTAACATCCTCGGCAGTACGCTCTCCGACCATCATATTATACATTTTTTTAATATAACGGATGATCGCTTCATCAAATTTATCTCCCCCAACACGAAGAGATTCGCTGACAACAATACCGCCTAGGGAAATAATCGCAATATCTGTTGTTCCACCGCCGATATCTACAACCATATTTCCATTGGCTTCAGTGATACTGAGCCCGGCGCCGATAGCGGCCGCCATTGGTTCTTCAATAAGGTAAGTTTTTTTAGCCCCTGCTTGCATAGCAGCTTCAAGAACAGCTCTTTTTTCAACGCTGGTAACTCCCGAAGGAACGCAAACAACAACTTGGGGCCGGAATAATCGAGGTTTGGGGGATACTCTCTCGATAAAGTACTTCAACATTGTTTCGGTTATGTCATAGTCAGCAATAACACCATCTCGAAGGGGTCTGATAGCTACAATATTACCGGGAGTACGTCCAATCATTTGACGGGCTTCTTCCCCAACGGCTAATATTTTATTGTTATCTTTTTGCAATGCGACGACGGATGGTTCACGAATGACAATACCTTGATTTTTAACATAAACTAATACACTGGCAGTTCCTAAGTCCACGCCGATATCAGTTATTAGATTACGGAAATTCAAGAAAAAAGCCCCCTAACTAGATGCTTCCAAAATTTACTTAAATTTAAGTTCTACGTTTTTTTTGAATATCCTCCTTTTTTTGTCGTTATTTCAACTTTTGTTTGATATTTCCTTTTTGTAGCTTCGCCACCCCGAATATGACGTTCGGATTTATTAATCTCTAATATTCGCTTTACTTCCATGGCCAAATTATGATTAATATCCGGTAATCTTTCGGTAACGTCTTTATGGACAGTACTTTTGCTGACTCCAAAAAATCTGGCCGCCTGCCTTACAGTGGCCTGTTGGTCGGCTATATAGTGGCTGAGGTCAAGCACTCTTTTTTGGATATAATCCTTCAATCCCCCCACCCTTCCATGTTTTTTATTACATATATATGGACTGGGGAAGGGGTTTATGATAGGGCAAACTGTCTTTAATTAATCCGACATACCCTGGATAATTTTTTGAGGATCCATTGCCTGCCCGTCGTGATAAATCCCAAAATGAAAGCTGGGCATGGAAGGGTCACAGCCTTTGGTACCGCTCGTTCCGATGATGACTCCTTTAATAATAGCTTGTCCTTCTTTAACCATAATGGTTGCCAGATTTGTATAAATGCTTTTCCATCCTTCACCATGGTTTACAGTCACCGAGTAGATTCCTCCTTCGGATTCCTGGATTTTTTCTATCGTTCCGGCTGCTGCTGCAATAATATTGCTTCCAGGTGGCAGTCCGATGTCCACTCCAGTGTGTAAACGCCAGGAGTTGCCTGATTCAATCCAGTCATAGCCCTGGACTATCTGACCCAAGGCTGGGCGGCTTAAAGTACCAGGATCAAAAGCCGGACCTTTTGGAAGATTTTGAGCTGTCTGCAATTGGCGTTTTAAATGTTCCAATTGACGCTGTAAAGTTTCACGAGATTGAATCTGGTTTTTTCTAGGGAATAAACTATTTTGCCAGCTTGCGCACGCGCGCGTTAAATAGTGAAGGCCGTGGCTAGGTCCCCATAAGTAGAGGCCTAAACAAAAAGCCAATCCGTAAATAGGCCAATATTTTAAAGCCAGGAAAGGACGGGCATTTTGATAAAGAGTACGGGCTGTTTTTTTAAAACTGTTGCTGGAATGAAAGAGCCATTTTTGAAGTTTTGACTTTGTTATTTCAGAGTGTTTATTTTTTTTCAAGACAATCACCTCATGGTGTAGTCTTTGCCTCTGCAGGAAGAATTATCCGTGTTCTTTAGTTAAATGTACAGACCAAGAAACGTCTTTGGTTTTAGTTGATGCGACTCAATTGAATTCCCTGATAATAATGGTATAGGATTTGCAAATATGTATAACCTTGCTTTGCCATACCATTGGCCCCATATTGACACATGCCTACGCCATGTCCATATCCAATCGTGTTGAAGGTGACATCGTTTCTCGATGCACTACAGGTGAAGCAGGTGGAGTTTAAGGCCAAAGCTTTTCGAAAATTTTCGCCCGAATAAAGAGATTTATCGACGGATATCCATAAAACCCTCCCACGACTAGAGCGTTGCCGGATTCGGATGGTTTTTAAGCGGCTTAAGGGTATTTGAAGACGGCGAGCCAATTCTGACCAACTATATTTAATTTGACTCATATATCGAGGGGATTGAGAATCGAAACCGCAATTGACACCCTGTAAATAAGGGACTTGATGGTGCCATATCTCTGAAGCGTCAGCCGTGCCAACACCACAAGTAGAGTGAAACAGGGCATCTATGGGCTTTTTATGGTATGTCATAATGATTCCAGACGTGCCCCTAACAGCCCGGCTAATTTTGGCATAAAGTCGGGGGAAATCTTCTCCCCATTTTGTTTTCAATTCAGATACCGATTGCCAAGCCTGATTTTCGCTGGGATCATCACAAAAATCGACGCCGGGATAATGCCCGCAACCACGCCCCCCGAAGCGTTTCAATCTTTGAACAGCTAAGGTTCGAGCCGCGATTGTTTGAGCTTTTAAGGCATCAATTTCAAAATTGGCTGGCATCTCGGCAGCAACAACACCAACTAAATAATTCTCAAGATCAGTATGATAGATTTTGCCTTCACTTTTTGATAATAGCGTAATCGGTATTGTTGGCAGATAATTTTGCGTTGGGGGCGCTATTTTTTTTAGTAGAATCAGCGGCGTTAACACCAATAAAATGATTAGCAACAGACGAATAATAGCATTTAGGGAGCGCACTCTATGACCTCCTTGTTTCACATTATGCTGTTGAGTTCTAAAAGATGCATCCGTGAAATTTACCAAAGAAATCGTCATAAATAAAAGTTGGAACTTCGATGTTTTTTTTGTTAAGAGAAGTTTATTGAGAAGGGAAAAGTTTGTTAAATGTTAACGAAATATTAGCGAAAATACCATAAAAAGCATATATAATTCGCCGATAAAAAGGTAGGGTTAAAATGGAGGGGTTCTTTAATGAAAGAAAATCACGACAATAAAGTCAATATTGATGAATTATTATTAAATGTATTGGGAAGTGAATTTTTTAAATCACGGCAAGTGCCGATTCGTTTTATTCCGGTGACATCCAAAAAATTAAATCCTAAAAATGAAGATAAAGTGCCGGTAAATCTCTAAAAAAGAAAGGAAATTTGTAAAGATTCTAAAGGGAGTAATTTTTATCAAATTTATCACCTGAACTACTTTTGAACAACTTTAAGATTTTTAAAAATAATGGGCGATTCAAGTAGGAAATAATCGGTAATAGGCGGAATAATTAACAAGATTTGAATCCACGATAAAAATACGAGGTGGTTTGGGATGAGGAAATTACTCTCAATCGGAATCGTGACTTGTTTTGTTTTATGGATGAATCCCATTCATTTATTGGCCATGGAAGGCGGGGCTGTTTCCGGCATTTCGGTTCAAAACGGCAAATCAATCGTTATTAACAAACCATTGTACAATCGGCTATTATTAGCAGATCAGGCGATTACCACCTCTGAATCGAAAAGTTCTTCCGATGCTATCGAACCTCAAACAGATTCAGCGACACAGGCAAGTACACCAAACGAGGCCGGAACGGCAGTTGATGGAAGCAAAAAACATCCGACCAAATCTGTTAGCGGGAAAACCGACATTACTTTAAAGACTGAAAAGACTGACTCCAAAAAAGTAGCTCGATCATCAACCCCAAAAACTCCGCACACAGGCGCGCGCTCTCTCACAGATGCACCGGTCAACCATAATTCTTTGAAAATTGAGAATATCTTGTTGCATATTGGAACTTGGTGGGTTTCGAATCCTTATAACCTTCAAATATGGTATATTTTTTCCTTCATCGGCCTCATTTTTTATTTATTGAGATTGAAAAACTTTCGACGACCTTTGCTCTTTTTAAGCATTATTATTCTAGGCTTCTACTTAGGAAATTCTTTGGATCCGATTTCGGCAATTTTTAACCTGATTCCAAAAACTAACTTTACATTTAGTGGTGCATTGATTATATTAGCAATCATGGTAATTTTGTCGTTGTTCCTTGGCCGTTTTTATTGCGGCTGGATTTGTCCATTAGGAGCCATTCAGGAATTAATTTATCCGAAGACCAAAATTAAAATATCATCAGCGCCGGACTCAGTTTTAAAATATCTTAAATATTTAATCCTTGTGGTTTTCCTGTATATAGCCTGGCGTACCGGGAATAATTTGTGGGATCATTACGGGCCGTTAAAAGTCTTAGTCCATTTTAACGGAACAGAGTTGGCAATTTTCTTTTTACTATTGACAATGATCGTTTCGTTATTAATCGAAAGACCCATTTGCCGTTATATTTGTCCTTTAGGAGCCATTTTTGCATTAACCTCCCGTCTAGCAATTTTAAAGATGCGGGCCGATGCCGGTACTTGCATGGTATGTGGCAAATGCACCAGTGGTGATTGTCCGATGAATGGAATCGAAGCGATTAATACCATTACCGATTTACCAAAAGTCGACAACTCAGAATGTATTTGCTGTTTGCGGTGCCAGGATTTTTGTCAGCGTGAGGCCTTACATGTTTCGATTCGCCGCATCGATAAAGTATCGGGCTGAAGAGACTTAAGCGGGGAGCGTCACAATGTCTTCAGTAAGATTGCAACTAACAACGACTGAAAAGCTCAATTTCCGCCAAATACCGGCTTGGGTTGCAGAAGTTGCAGGACAGTTAATTCATAATGGTTTTCAGGCTTATTTAGTCGGTGGCGCAGTACGGGATCTGTTGTGGGAAAAAGAGCCCAATGATTGGGACTTGGCTAGTGACGCATTGCCGGAGCAAGTAACCCGAATATTTGGGAAGGTCCTTACAACCGGTGAAAAATTTGGGACGATCACTGTATTCTGGGAAGGTCATGATGCGGAAATTACAACCTTAAGAGAAGACATAGCATATGAGGATGGACGCCACCCACGAGAAATTCGTTTCACCAGGGATATTGTCACTGATCTAAGTCGACGTGATTTCACAATCAATGCTCTGGCTTACGATTTTTTGACCCAAGAATTGATTGATCCTTTTGGTGGGAGAAAAGATATCCGCCAACGTCTCTTGAAGACTGTGGGCGATCCTGGGCAGCGTTTTCATGAAGATGGCTTGCGGATGTTTCGCTTTTATCGATTTTTATCTGTTTTAGAATTACGGCCCCACTGGCCCACCGAACAAGCTGTGAATCCCACTTACGCTACAGGTGTCAGTTTTGAACGTATTCGGGATGAATTCAGTAAGTTGTTAATTGGGCCTGAGGTTGATCGGGGCCTTCAGGGACTCCAAAAAAGCGGATTATTGAATGCTTTTATACCAGAATTGTTAAAACCTGCTGAGGAAAGTAATGGCTGGATTATTGGGAGAGAGCAACCTGCTTTATGGAATCATTTAAAGGCGACTGTAGTTGCAGTCCGTCCTCAGCTTCATTTAAGACTGGCAGCCCTGCTTCATGATATTGGGAAACCTTTGACCAAGATTATGGACCAAAGCGGGGTTCGTTTTTATGGTCATGAGAAGGTTGGCGCCGAACTTGGAAAGACTATTTTAGGACGACTCCATTATCCTCAAAAAATTATTCAACCGGTAACGCTTTTAATTCAAAATCATATGTTTTACATTGATCATCAAACAAGTGATGGTGCAATTAGGCGTTTAGCTGATAGAATCGGCTCTGACCTGATATTTGACCTTCTTGAGTTACGCCGGGCCGATATTGTTGCCACCGACTCTCGGATCCGAAGCATTGATTATCAAACTTGGGAGTTTTGGAATGAAATCTGTGAACGGGTTAGCCTGGTATTATCGGCTGAAAATGGATCGAATCCGTTTCAACTAGCCATTAATGGTAAAGACTTGATGGAAGAGCTTAATTTGACTCCTGGCCCTGTAATCGGAGAAATTTTGGACTATTTAAAAGAAAAAATCCTCGATGAACCCTCCAAAAATCAAAAAACAGTTTTGTTGGATCTGGCCAAGAATTATCTTCTGTCTTTACGCAAAAGATCTTAATCATTCAAGGCCAGCCGTACCCACGCGCGAATCGACTTATCCCTTCTCGGCAGTTTATCGCTAAAGGAAAAAACCAATGACCCTAAACCAATAACCAATAAACCTATATACTAAAACTAACTATTTCACTGACTACTGTTCCAGACGAAGCTGGTTTTCTATCTGGTAAATATCTTGTTTAAATTCCTCCGGCAAACGGTGGAGGATCTCCTCGATGTCCCGTTTGGCTTTGAGGCTATCGATGACCCCGGAAACAATGATCCGGCCGCCGGTAACATTAATGCTGATTGGCAATTGGTTAAGATAGGGGTTGGCGGCAATTTGCTCAATGAAACGAATGGTAATTTGATCGTCGCTCTCGCTTACATGTTGATTCAGTGAATTTTTAATATGTTTAACACCTGGAACCTTCATGGCAGTTTCTAAAGCCAGTGTTGCTTGACTTTCGGGAACTTTACCAAACAATGTAACGGTACCGTGCTGGGCGACACTTTTAATACGGCCAGGAATTAATGCGGGTTCAGCCATTAATGCGGCTTGGACTTGATTATTCAAACTAGCATCATCGATTGTTTCAGACATTTTTAGGCGGCTGACAATTTCACGGACTCCGCGGGCTTTAGCAGCAGTTTCTACTGCTTCCTGGGCCTGGATGCAGCTTGAGACGCGGCCCATTAATTGTACTTCACCACCGGTTACTTTGACCCCTACAGTAACTGGAACCTCAGGGTTTGCCTGGAACTCTTCGGCCACTTCGAAAGCCACATCAAAATCATCAATTTGGCCATCTGTACAAACTGTAATATTATTTTCGACCTTTTTAACCCCGGGAATACTCCAAATTAATTCTTCTGCCTGGATCTTTTCTTCCAAGACATCTACTATTCCTTGAATTTGTACGGTTCCATTTGGATAAACCCGGGTTTTTAAGGCGTAGGGAGCCAATTGAGGATGAACACTGAGCTTTTGCTGAATCTTGATTCCCAATCCCTCATCCACTATATTCGTCATCGCGCCCTCCTTTATTTGAATTAGAGTTATTATTGCTATTAAAGTATAGATTTAATCAGGTGAATCTTGCGGGAAAATAATTGTTAAATTTTGGAATTGGCAACCCGTACGAGGGAAGATCATGGAGGTGAAGGTTGATGGACTGTAAACTATAGCTACATTTTTTATGAGAGGACAAAAAGCTGTCAATAAATTAACTGGGCTAGAGATTGTATAAAAAGTAACAAGAGCCGATATCGGACAAATTTCCCCTCTCTCAGGCGTTCAGTGAAAACTATCAGTCAGAGAGAGGGGAGCGGCAAGCAGGTAACAGCAGGCACACAGCTAGCTGAAGGGGTGAGTTGATTTTTCATGCCTTGGGACTCGTTCCCGGATCTTTCATTTTTCTATCCTGATCTTCCTTCAGTGACGGGCCGGTTGGTTGAGGCTGATGAACTACTTGATAGTTAAACCCCCAGGATCCCAGATAGTAATTGTTTTGGTCATCATAACCTTTGACGATGGCCATGATATATCCTGGTTTCAGGGCGGTGGTTTTATTAAAAGTATAAATTCCTTGGTCATCCGGGGTCAAAGATTCTTTTTGATTGCGGACCTTGACTGTGACAGAATGAATTCCGGGAGTTTGAATGCGGAATTGAATAGGCGGTAGGGTTGAAATAATTTCAGTGTCTTTCGGTGTAATGGTTTTCAGAGCTAAAGGTTTGGCTGTTATATAATGTTCAATGTAAGCCAGATCCATTGTTGAGTCCATAACGCGTCTTTTAATCCGGAAGAGGTTCTCGGAGGGAGTGTTTTGACC
>JAEZKW010000366.1 GCA_023415375.1 Bacillota bacterium | reverse complement strand
ATGAATATCATCCATGCTCCGGCATTGTCTGGCTAGTTCTTTTATCGTTAGGTCCTTTATATCTTGCATAAATGGTCATCTCCTTTTTGGTTACTTTTACCATTTACACAAGATTAAATACGTCCTCTCAAAGGGAGGAATTCGAAGCTCGGAAGGAGCTTTTTCTATCTCAGAAGGAGCTTTTTCTCATTCCAAACGGCTTGGTTCTGAACTCAGCGCCTCTGCGCCCCTGCGGGAGAATATTTTTTTGCTAGAAAGCTTTAGCTTTATGAGTAAACCGCTCGAATTGAGAATAAAGAAATGAGAGTCGAGATTTAAAAACGCGATTTCACCACGAAGGTCACTACGAAGTGGAATTGTGGATACAATTCCTTAAAAAACGCCTGCGTTTTTAGGCCACGAAGAATAAAAGCCCTTTCCTTGCTTTTCTTCGTGGTGGAATTTTAATATTACTATCCTTTACATTTTTATCACCACATATGCCCACATCGCCACATCCCTTGGGAAGTTAGAAGAGTGATAGTTAGAAGTTTGAAAAATCAAACTAGAAATTCAGCATCCAGCTTTTGCTTTAGAAAGGCCAGAAGTTCGTAACGGTCGTCAAAGGCATTTTTGACCATCAGGTTCCGATTTCTAATTACCGTTGCATAGCCGGTTAGGGTCTTTTCCACCTCTGGACCGGCTAAAGCGGCGAGTGAGAATAACGGCTTATAAGAATCAATCTCCCAGGCGCTTAAAGAAGGAAGCATGGGGTGGTTCTGATAATGTTCCCGAACTGATTGCCAATTGCTTAGAAACCATCCGTAAAGCCCGTCGCGGATTTGCTTGGCTCGGGATGGTCCGCTCCGGGCAAATTAATGTTCTTGAAGCGGAGGTCGTATTCGGTGCGAATGGTGATAGATGCCCGTGATCCACGGGGCTACTCGATCGTATTCCGCCGGATGGCGCAAGCTAGGTGTTTTTGTAAATAGGCCCGGGTGCTTTGATGGATGGCTAAGGAAGTTGGCGCCTCGGTGCTGTTTAGAAACTCCTGGATACTTTGACTGCTCCAGTGGGGTTCCAGCAGTGGGGCCTCTCACAGTCGGCGGTGAGACCAGTCTTGGAAAAATTCTCTTCATTCCAGAAGAACAGCTCCCGCTTGCTGGTTAGTATCGTGATATGCCCGCAGGGAGATGAGCCGGATTCCCCCGGCATTTTTATGGCCACATAGGCGGTATCCCCGGTGAAATCGAGCACTGAATTGATGGTGAAGGTTGATTCGATTGGTTGAAATGTGGTTGATTGGTACAGATGGGATTGCTCCTTACTATTTTTTTGGCTTTATGCTTGACCCCTCTTTTTTTATGTTGCGATGTTGGGATGTGTGGGGATTTTTTAATAAAGGGAATTATATTATGGGATATTTTTTAAATCCGATTGGGCATTTTTTATACTTTACTCTGATATTATTTTATATAAATAATATTATACATGATTTAACAATTTTGGCAATATCATTAATGAGTATATATTGTGAAAACGCAGGTGGGAGTTGGAGTTGGGGAGGGTGGGGAAATGAAAAAATTTTTTGGGGGATCGGGGATGAAGGGAAATGGGTTAGAGCAGGGAATAGGGGAATGAATTAGATGCAATATTTTGTAAGATATAAAGTGATGCTCCCCCAGGTAATATTGAAATTTTATATTCAGTAAATAATGGTACATATAATAAATACTACTGATGTAACATACTCTAGAATTAGTTTCATTGCAAGTAAGATGCATGCTCGCACGCGAGTTGCCGAATCGAGGTTAAATTTAACACGAGGAAGTCGGGGGAGAAAACAAGAATAAATTTTTTAGCGTAAAAACGGCGGAACGGGTTATTCGTCGCAACGCGAATGAAGAATGCTTTTGGAAAGGAGAATCCAGTAATGATCAACGGATTTTTGCAACAAAAGGTTTTTCATAATTCGGTATTGGATTATTTAATCGCAGTCGGTGTATTTGTCGTGGGAATTTTTATTATTTGGGGGCTAAAGCGAATCTTTTTTAAACGCGTCAAGGAATGGGCGGAGAAGACCGAAACCTCACTCGATGATTTTCTGGTAAAGGCCATCGGCAAACGGTTGTTTCCTCTGGTTTATTTCGGCCTTTTTTATTTGAGCATCCAAGGACTAAAATTGAAACCGGTGTTCAATAAAGGCATCGACGCCTGCGGATTATTATTGCTGATTATTATCGGTGTCAGGCTTTTTTTATCGATTTTTAATAACAGTATCAATAAATATCTCTTAAAAAAAGACTTGGATTCATCTAGGCAACAGGCAATAAAGATCGTTATGCCCGTGATGAAAGTAATTATCTGGGCATTGGCGGTTATCATCATTTTGGATAACTTTGGCATCAAAGTTTCCGCTTTGATGGCCGGTCTTGGAATCGGGGGCGTCGCCGTTGCCCTGGCCTCTCAAGCCATATTGGGCGATATGTTTCATTATTTTACGATATTTTTCGATCGTCCGTTTGAGCTTGGCGATTTTATTGTCGTCGGCGAATATATAGGCACCGTGGAACATATCGGTATTAAGAGCACACGGATCCGGAGTCAGGGAGGGGAACAACTGATTCTTTCCAATACCGACTTGTCCAATTCGCGGGTTCGTAACTATAAGCGGATGGGGAAAAGGCGGGTTTTTTTCAAGTTCGGCGTAACCTACGACACCCCGGTCGAACAATTGCAGGAAATCCCGGTAATGGTCCAGAGGATTATCGAAAGTTTGGCGGAAACCTATTTCGATCGGGCTCATTTTGCATCCTACGGCGATTTTGCATTGGTGTTCGAGGTCGCCTACCATGTGTTGAACAGCGATTTCAATCGCTATATGGATATCCAACAGGAGATTAATTTAAATTTGAAGCGAGAATTTGCCATCAAAGGCATTTCGTTTGCAACTCCGACGCAAACGGTATTCATTCATCAGCAACAACCGGCCCATTAAAGCATTTTTCATTCAAAAGGTCTTTCCCCCTATCGAAGCTCAAGAACCTTTTATCTGCTACAAGGATTAGGCGGGGTAATCCCTCATCCCACAGAAAAGGATTGGGGTGAGGGCCACACCGTTTTGAATAAATCATTTGCCCGCAGCCTCGACCATATCTTTGACTGTTACCGTCGGGTTGGTATAGCGGCCACGGTTTATGGTCTTATCGCCATACTCTATTGCTTTTGCGGGACACCAATTGATGCATGCCAGGCATTGCTCACAATGATCCTGCCATTTAGGCTTGCCGTTAACCATCTCAATATTACTAACCGGACATACTGATTGACATCGATTACAACCGGTGCAACGACTGTCGACCCGGAAATTTCCGGCGCTGCGACGGATTTTGGCAGTCCGTTTGCTATCGGTTTCCATCCCGATTATCCGGGTATACAAAGGTGTTATATATCGGATCAAAAAAGCCAAAGGTTTTTTCTCAATTCCGGTTCGCCGCTGCGCTTTAACTGTTTCAGCAATCTGCTTGACTTTTAACTTTTCCCGTTTAAATTGCTTTTGCTGTTCGGAGTCGCCCGGAGGGTTAAAAAATAGAATATAATTCTCGGGGAGGACCAATTGAAAACCGGCGGCCAGCTCAACTTCTTTTTTAGCTAAGAGTTCAGCAACGTGGTTCAAAGCGGCACCTGGCATATTTCCGCAATCCACTATCGCAAAAATATATTTCGAATTGTCCAGCGGCAGCTTTCTAATGAAGTCACGCACGATTAAAGGAATACTCAAAAAATATACGGGAAACACCAAACCGATACATCCGTCCGCCAGATCAATTTGCGTTTCCTGCATCACTTCGGCTATTGAAATAATCCTAGTTTCTCCCAACTGGGCCGCCAAATCGCGAGCCAGCATTAAACTGTTTCCGGTACCGGTAAAATAGAATATTGTAGTTCCCATTTTTAAACTCCTTTCATGATTCTTTTTAATTTTGATAAGTATCGAACTGTAATTGTAAAAAAATATTACTCTTTAAAATGTAATTTTAATAAATCGGCAATCTCGTTCACTATCTCCTCATTGACCCGGCAGACTATAAACTTGCCCCTTTTCTCGGTAAAAATCAATTCAGCATTGGTCAGTTCTTTGAGATGATGGGAAATGGTCGGAGCACCAATATTGAAACAATCGGCTATTTCTGAGATCAGGCATTCGTGATCAGTTTCGAAGCTAGTCTCTGATTTCTTGACAATCTGCAGATAAAGTTCCAACCGGTTTTGATTGGAGAGTGCTTTGAAAATTTTTGCGTATTTTTTAGTGTTCATGGTTTCCTCAGGTATTGTTTGAAGAAGAGAGATTATTAAACGTTTCGATAATTATCGAATTAATAATACTGCAAATCCGCCCTCCAGTCAAGAATATTTTGGGATATATTTCTATGGCAGCTTTCTACACGACCGGTGTAAGGTCCGGGACACGCGATAAAGCCCGAGGATTATCATAATAGATCCCGAAACCCTTATAGGTTTCAATCTTATCTTCATGAAGTAAAGCGTAATAGATCTTGTCCATTAAGTTATTACATAAAAGACTTTATCAATATTTTATTTCAATTTGCTTTAAAAAACTTTCCAAGTATTGCTCTTTTGAAATTGGATTAACCTATTTTTCGTACAGGTAGAGAAAGTTGGACTTTAAAGAGGCCCTCTTGATATTGCTTACATGGAAGATACATTTCTAAATGGGGCCGGCTTTCCGGAATAAATTCACTTGTGATAACCCATTCCTTAAAAATGACATCCCATGCCGAAAAGAACTGTTCCGATCGGCCTTCAAATAGAAAAACAGCATACTTTCCGCCTTTGAGAACTTTTTTATTATATGGAAATAAATCCTCATATCAATTATGGATTGGCGGATTCCATCCGTCGGCAAGATCCTTTGTATAGCTCCATGATTCCATAGCGTTTCCATTATCGGGAACCGAAAGACAGGTTAGGGAGTATGCCGGAAACGTGTATTTTCTTTCTGGTAGTGCATTCGGGAAATTTCGGAACCGGATCGTTTCTTCCTGAGGAATAGAGGTTTTATTAATAACAATTAAGATGGTATGATCGCCAGTTTCATTACGACTGGCATAGACGGACATATTTTGTGGGCTCTCGGCTTGAATAAGATATTTTCCGAAATGAGCAGCGAACATCTGCATAGAGTAATAAGCTGGACGGGGTTTATTCTGGTTGGTACAATCTAAAAAACCGGTACCGTAACCACCATTCGTTGCCCATAGGCACGCGGACCAAATATTCTCCTCAAGAGCTATCCCAATAGCATCAGCTACCCAGAGCCCCGAATAAAACGTCTCGGCTGAAGCCGGCTCTCCCATTATGCTAGACCAGGAGGAATGAGTTTCCGTCAAAGCTATCGGTTTACCGCTCCCACAATAAGTGTCAACCGTACTGCGGATCTCACGGATTTTACTGCGCAAACTTTGGTCTGCCATGACCTTTTCTATGCTAAAATCCCCCTTGTTTCCGAAAGGATAATAGTGGAAGGAGACGATATCCACAGTTTTCCCGCATTGTTTTAAAAAGGTCCCAAGCATCTTTTGTCCGTCTCCACCACTTTCCGGGCCGATCACGAAAATACTTGAATCCACTTTTTTCATTGCAGTAGCAAATTCATTAAATGTTTGTGCATAGTCTTCCATGGAATAACCGGTACGGATGTATTTGCCGTAATATTCAGGCTCGTTTCCGATAATCCAATATTTAATCCCGTATCCTTTCCGGTTATTGCAGTAATTGACCCAATCTGCAGCTGAGGTGGCGTTATTTCGAACCACTGAAACAGTGAGTAAAGGTTCGGCGCTAATTGCCCGGCAATATGCGATATATTTGTCAATCTGTGCCTCATTCCAGGTTTTTCCGTTTTCTTGACAATCTAGTGTAGTACCTCCGGCTCGGTAAATATTGAGATGCAGATCAGCCATAGTCGATTCAGTCCCATCCATCCCGGTATATGCCCAATCCCAGTAGTTTTGCCCGTAAAAAAACTGCCCAATGTTTCGTGGATTGGAGTTTGAGACAGTAATGTATTTGGAACCGGAACTACCTGAACTCTGACATCCGTTAAGGATATTGATCAATCCAATTATCAGGATGAAAGTCATGACTGGGGTGATACTTTTGATAGTTTTCAACATTTTTTGGAATTACTCGCCTCCTACCAATGAACTACGTTATGAGAGAACCATTTCCACTTTTTCTTTAGTTTTCCTGCAATGTTTTTGTTTTTGACAATATATAAAATATTAAGACTAACAAAACTTAACGAGAATGTGTTAACTGATTTTGTTTTTTTTGACCATCTTCTATAGTGTTTTGATGACTTTGAAAACCAACCAAAAAACTTTTATAACCTATTGTAAAATAGGAATTTATAATGTAAAATAATATTTAAATTTAATATAGTTAAACATTTAAAATAAACAAGAGGAGATGTTTCAAATGGCGTCATATACTATAATGGCAGTGTTGGTCAATTATCGTTCCAAGCACGCAGGCGAAATTCAAAATGTTTTGACAAAGCACGGATGTTTAATCAAAGTCCGTTTGGGTTTACATGAGGCGGGTAATGTTTGCTCCGAAAACGGACTCATTATTTTGCAGCTTGAAGGAGAAAAAGGAGAAATTATGGCGTTTCATGATGAACTCAATGGGATTGAAGGGTTAACAGCGAAACTTATGGAGATTTAAAATATTTTTTATACAAATTGTTAATCAGTCGATGAATTAGAGGGCCGATTTTAACGCAGATAGCGGTTAAGTCGGCCCTTACTTGTAATCTACCAAAAAGGTTACCTTGGAACAGGCAGGCGAATATCCTATAGGGTAGATCACGAGAAAGTGTTTTAGCGCGCGCGCTACAAAGCCGGAGGTGTTTTTACTGCAAAGCATCATTGAAGTTGTCAATTTAAGTATGAAATATCATTCATTGAATGGAGAAATACCGGCACTGGCAAAAATTGATTTCGATGTTAAAAAAGGCGAATTTGTATGTATTGTAGGACCAAGCGGTTGTGGGAAATCAACCCTCCTCTCAATGATTGACGGGTTAATCCCACCCACCGGCGGTCAGATTTTAATTGAGGGCGAGCCCGTATCCGGGATATCTTCCAAAGTCGGTTATATGCTGCAAAAAGATTATCTTTTTGAATGGCGGACTATCCTGGAAAATGTTTACCTCGGCCTTGAAATCCGGAAATCCTTATCGAAAAAAACCAAATCCTATGCAATTGAACTTCTAAACACTTATGGGCTGCACGATTTTAAAGATAAATACCCACAGCAGTTATCCGGGGGAATGCGGCAAAGAGCGGCATTGATTCGGACGCTGGCAATACAACCGGAAATCTTACTTTTGGATGAAGCTTTCTCCGCCTTGGATTACCAAACGCGTTTATTGGTGACTGAGGATATATACGGGATTATTAAACAAGAAAATAAAACGGCTCTCATGGTCACTCATGATATCTCAGAGAGCATCAGTATGGCTGACCGGGTTATCGTGCTATCGGAACGACCTGCAATTGTTAAAAATATTTACGATATTCATCTGACTTGCGGGAAACGGACGCCCATCAGCTCCAGGAATGCGGCCGAATTCAAGGTTTATTTTAATCAAATTTGGAAGGAGCTTGATGTTCATGCGTAATATCCAAAAAAAATCAACGGGCGCCATTGAAATTTCAATAGAACAAAGAGCTTACCTTGACCAAATTAAGTTAAAAAAGCTAATCGTTCATAGTACACAAATTCTTTTGCTGATTATGTTTTTTGGTTTATGGGAATTACTCGCCCGATTGAAAGTCATCGATGCTTTTTTAACCAGCCAGCCTTCGCGGATTTACCAAACTATTATGAATCTCTATCATCAAGGGATGTTGTTTCAACATATCGGGATCACTTGTCTTGAAACGGTACTGGGTTTTTTACTGGGTACAATTTTCGGGACGATAATCGCCACGATTTTATGGTGGTCCGATTTTTTAGCAAAAGTTTGTGAACCTTATTTGGTGGTTTTAAATAGTCTACCTAAAATCGCTTTAGCACCTATTTTTATTGTATGGATTGGCGCCGGTCCAAGTGCCATTATCGTCATGGCCCTAGCGATTTCGTTAATTGTAACAATTTTGGAAGTCCTTAACGGATTTTTGGCTGTCGATTTGGATAAAGTGAAATTGGTGCAAACTTTTGGTGCTTCCAAGTGGCAGGTCTTTGAAAAAGTGATTTTACCTTCGTCTTTTCATTCTATCATCAATGCTTTGAAGGTTAATGTAGGGTTATCATGGGTCGGCGTGATAGTGGGGGAGTTTCTAGTTTCTAGGGCTGGAATCGGCTATCTGATTGTTTATGGAGGGCAGGTCTTCCAACTCGATTTGGTGATGGCCAGCGTGATGATTCTGGCCATCGCCGCCGCTATCATGTATCAAGCTGTCGTTTATATAGAAAGACTTTTGGTGAAATGGTGAGGAAGAACAGCAATTGGTTA
>JAEZKW010000365.1 GCA_023415375.1 Bacillota bacterium | reverse complement strand
CCGTTGCTGCTAGCTGTTTCATGGTTGTGTAATCAACAATCATGTCATTTTTGAGGTCGTTTTTAAGCTCATTCATAATGGCTTTTTCGCCCTGGGTTAAAGTCGTTCCCCGGGTAAACTTTACGGCAGAGTATTTGGATTTTTTCCCTTGAACGCTTTCCAGGCTGATTTCGGTGATTACACCGTAAATGGGCTGTCCTATCTTCTTGATGAGAAATTGCCGATAATCTCTAAAGTTTGTTAATGAGGTACGTGGTAGGTCAATTAGAACCGGCATTGCTTCATTTTCTTTTGCAATCCAAATAGCGCAGCGATCATGGCAGTCTGTTCCTTCTCCACCATTGCGGTCGCTTCCCCATTGTTTCTTTTTGCATTCTACGCATTTTTGACCGGTTGGAATATTCCCCTCTGGGCATCCGGATCCGGTGACTCGGTCGGCCGAGAAACAAAATACCGGTTCCTCTCCCTCTTCCCTATCGCTATAGTTTTTCTGGTACCAAATGCAATAGTTTTGAAAACCAAGAATGACTCCGCGAAAAGAGGTAATGGCCGTTTCTTGGTTATTTTCATTGATAACGGTAAACGATAAACCCCCAGCGGCAGGAACCGAGATTCGGTCAAAACGTAACTTTTCCCCGTCAGCTATATTGGATTTGATTGCTTCGAGTAAATCGTCGTGATTTGTGATAATTGGAAGATTAATAGTCGGTTGTACTACTTGAATTGCTGCTTCTGCTTGATTGACTACGATATTGGTATTTTCCATAGTGGTCCTCCTGATTTTTATTTGGAAATGTCGACTCTGCACCCAGAGAAAATTGTCCCTACAACAATTTAAGTCTGCTACCGGAGATTAGTCTCATGAAGTTTCCGCGAAGGATGAAACTTCATGAGCAAGGCTGACGTTTTTGCATGCTCCGCCGACATTATGTGATTTTTAATCCGCTTCTTATCTCGGATATCACTGGTGAGACATTCGGAAAGATCCCATTCTTACCCAGCCTCGAAGCGGTCGTGCGTTTATTATTTTTATATATCAATGAATAGCCCCGGTCTCTCATCGCCCTGCCGCCGAATGTTCTCGCTGAAGAAATATCTAAGATGTCCTTGTACCCCTCCGGGTTTAGTTCATCGACCGTTATGGGCCTGTTATATGGGTTCTTATTAAATACTGGCGGGCCGCCCTTGTCCCGGCTAAGGTATGCCTATAGCTTTTTCCGGTGCTATCAAGCCCGTGTCTGGCGCTTCTTTCATGCAATCCCCTTACGCCCGTAGCGTGTCCTAATCGGTCTTCCACCGATACCACGCCGCCGCCAGTAAACTTTAATCAATAAGCCTGATCGGAATGTAAATCTTCCTTTTGTTCATCCCCGGCCCAGAATCTAAGTTGGGCTGCAATTATTTCTGCTTTATACCGGCATGAGCGATATTTGTTTTCTAACATTTCAAGCTCATCCTGAGCCTGGCCGAGTGCCATTTCTGCAGCCTGCCCCATCTTAGCAGCCGCTATGTACTCCGCATCCGTCCGAATTCGTTTGTTCAATTCAGCCTGGCGAACCTTGTCATTTGAAAACTTGGCTTTGTTAGTGCTCGGGTCAACCTCGCCAGCAATATCCGCTTTGATTTCATTTTCCCTGGCGGCCCGGTCCACATCGAGATCATCAAACTTGCGTTTCAAATCACGGACAAAGCTTTTTTGGGCTTTGATTTGCTCTGGGTACCGTTCGAGTTCAAGCAGGATAGCCATAGGGTTTATCTGGTTGAAAAGTTGTTCTTTGAATTTGCTCATTTAAACCGATCCTTTCAGCATTGCAGAGTTCATTGATAAAATAAGGTATTGCAGGCTTTTAAAATCCAAATTGCGGCCATGAGTAAAAAGGTTACGGCCATAATCTCATCGATACTGAAACTACGCTGCGATTTAATACTCATTACGCCGATGATTGCATAAATGGTAAGGACGATTGATAGGGCCTTACCGATTAAGATAAACATTCGATCACATCCTCACGCCAGTCGTTCAAATTGAGCCTTTAACTCAGCATTTTCATTCTCTAACCTGACATTTGCGTCAAGTAGTTCCTGGTTGGTTTGCAATAACTCATCAAGGGCTTGTACTACCCATTTAAGAGTTATAAGTTTTGACTTATCGCCGTTGATATGCAGAAGTTCTTTTGCTTCCTTCGCTTGCATGGTTACCTCCTAAATGGTATAATTTAGGTAGTGTTATTTTTACTCTTGCCGCTACGTGTTCCCCAACTCCGTAGCGGTTTTTTATGCCCGTGAGTAAATCTTGAATCTCCCAATCTCTTGATAGATACCATAATCCCGCCAATGTCTGTAAAGTATCTTCCAACCATTCTTAATGACTGTTACAATCTCGCTATTCATTGGCTTTGGTACCTCCTTTCTGTTTATTAATCAAGACGGTATGTCTTCCCAACCAATACCGATATAATCTAAAACCTTTCCCCAGCCCATGTCATACATCCAAAATTTCCATTCTTTCGGGTTATCCTCACGGAGCCGGTCAAAACGGTGTGGGCGTTTCTCGATGTGGATTCCAAATCCACACATGGTGCAGCCGGTTCGTTGTGCCCTGGTTGTATAGAGTGTACCGTCCGGTTTTCGCTCTATGGTTCCGTAAATGGCTGGAACTTGAATCTTTAGGTCCAACGCCAATTGAAGGATGTCTTGACGGCTAAATATGGCGAATGGGCAGGAGCGGGTAACGGTTTTGCCATAATAGTTGCAACCATTTTTCATGAGCGCCTTTTCACGCTGACCGCCTTCGGAAGCCATAAGAGCCATATAAGGTTTTCTTTTTGTCTCTTTGGCGTAAAGGTCGCAAGGACGTTCTTTCATGTAATAGCAACAATCAGGCGATACTTTGAATGGAGCTGTTTTGTAATTGGTACCGTATTTTTCGTTTTCTGGCCCACCAAATAGGTCGAGCCATTTTTGCGGAAGACACATGTGTGAACCGGTTTCTTTTGTTTTATAACCTCCATATGCTCCGGTTTCACCGGTCATAATAGCGTGCCTAACTGTTGCATTTCTAGGGGTTGGATTTTGTAATGCTTGAATTTTATTAGCTTTCTCTTTCGATATAACCGGATACCCATGTTCTTTGATTACCTGTACCTTACTTTTGAGCGGGGTTAGTTTAATAAAATTATCAAAAGTATCATGTATAGCTTGATTACTTTTATCTTCCAGGATCGAAACCGACACACCGGGAATGTCTTTGCTTACTTCCTGCCGCAGGAATTGAAGTAATGTGATACTATCCAATCCACCAACCGAACAGAATACATCACCGTCCATGCGATCATAAAACTCTTTAGCTCTGACTCTTGCATGAATTATTTTGGCCTCGTATGGCAAACTCTGCTTTTGCATAAATTCATATGGTGTCATAGTTGATAACCTCCTTTCTGTAATATTGAAGCCAGGAGTAGGACTCGAACCTACATTCTCCGATATAACCGGATATGCTACCAATTGCAAACACCCTGGCGTTTCGTTGCCGGTCTTTGCCGACTGTCAGCCTTTTAGGCGTAAGGGTGAGAGTTATTTAACTCGCGATTTCCCCTTAGATAAGGGTTTTCGATAGGCCAGTCCTGCAGATACTGACTTGATGTTTTTCTCGCACCTGAGCTATACGTTATCAACCCCGTTAATAAGTTACGGGCGCCTTAGCGTGTCCATCCACGCCGCTATCAGAAACCCTTATCAAAGGGGGTGGAGCTTGTCCACTCCCCTATGTAACGCTATTCAGTTTTCAAGGTGCAGATAAAACAGTTGGAGGGAAGCTCCTGCCCTACCGTGGTACACAATATATAGAACAATACGTCTATTTGTGGAGCTTACTTGCTGTATGGAAGCCCTTTGGGCCTCCAATCTGGATTCTTTGCACACTCACGATAAAGTAGAAAGGACAAGACTTTATCATCAAAGAATCCAGGTTGGAAGCCGTGACTTTCCCAGGGTCACGACTTCTATATGTTAAGGAGGTAGGAAAGGCTATATTCTGCTAAGATAAATCATTGCAAAGGTTATAATTAAAGCTGTTATCAAGGTGACTGCGCCAAGTTCTTTTAGGAAGTGCTTAGTGTTCATTTGGTTAGACCTCCTTTATCATTACAACAATCCTAGTTTTAACCATCGTTCCAGATTCTTTAAAGGCCCCATCATCAAGCGATATAGAATAACCAACTTGTCCAAGTAATTCTCGAAAATCTTTGGCCTTTTTGTTTTCTCGAAAGAACGTTCCCTCGCTCATAATCGCCACGAGAATTCCGCCAGGCTTTAAGCAATCCCAAGCATGTAATACATGATCAATATCTTGTTGTTTAGAAAATGGTGGGTTCATAATTACTTTGTCATATACCCCATTTGATTCAAATCCCAGAAAATCGCCTAGCAAAACTTCTGAATACTTACTAATCAAAACTTTGTAATTATCTGGATTTAATTCAACTGCGTTGACAAAAGGAGTGAATTTAACAATCTCGTCCAATATCGCGCCACGGCCTGCAGAAGGTTCTAGAACTTTATCTTCTGGCTGCAAATTAGCTAATTCAATCATCGTAGCAACAATGTTTTTAGGCGTTTCAAAGAATTGAAATTCCTTTTTAGCATCTGTGACCTCGCCCGTAAGAATGGCTTCCTCAATCATCTCTGCCGGGTTATTCGCAAAAACATGACCTCGTTTAGAACGATTCCATTTACCGCCGAGACATTCAAGAATTCTGTTAACCTTTTCATAGAGCTTCCGCTCTAATTGAATTGACGGTAAGAAAAGAATATTTCCGTCAACCGTGCATTGGTCTAAGATATTAAGGGCTTCAGTATCAATTTTCACGTATTACACCGCCTTTTCGTTGGATTGGGGTTCTGCGGCTTTTCCAGTTCTTAACCAGTTAATTGCATCCTCTCGGTAAACCCGCCACCTGGTTCCGATTTTTCGCCCAGGAATTTGTCCGGTTTCAAGAAGATTTAAAACCTTAATTTTCCCGAGTCTCAAAAACTTCTGTAAATCAGGCACAGACATTACTTCCTTTGGCTGTTTTTCACGTGGCATTAGCAATCAACTCCGAAAATATCATTTACCGTAACACCAAAAGCAGCCGCAATTGCCTTTCGGCTATTTTTCCTTGGATAAGACTTACCATTTATCCAATTCCAGTAAACCTTTTGACCTGTCCCGCATTTTTCAGCAGCTTCATTTTGATTAAGTCCATCTAACACCTGAAGTACCTCTATTTTTTTGTTCCAAGGTATACTTAATACTCGTTCTTGTATAGACAATGTAGTCACCTCACATCATTTTGTCGTGTATTTCGTCGTTAGTTATAATATACTACGTTAAAATGTCGAACGCAAGTATATTTTGACGGATATTTGGTTATAATATAGGAATTTAGACACATAAAACTTCTAAAATCGTTAAATTATAAAATATATTTGACATAATGACGTAAATAACGTATAATTTTTTCGAAAGGTGGTTGAAATAATTGGAAAAAGAAGAGGTTGGAAAAAGAATAAAATCTGGTCGAAGAGTCTATGAAACTATTTATGATGAGAAATTAACGCAGGATGTCCTGGCCGAAAAGACAGGTTTATCTCGTAGTTATATAGGAGATATAGAATCGGGTCGAACATATCCGACTCTATCAGCTTTATTTGATATATCAAAAGCCCTACAAATCCCTATTGAATATTTCGTTTCAGAGAATTTTTTACTAAAAGATTATTTATTTAATAAACAACCAGTCGAATCAGCCAAAAATGAGTTTTCAGGTGACGAAATAGAACTACTGACTAAATATAGAAGTCTTTCTCCATTGGCTCGAAAGACTGTTATTGATTTAGTTAATGGTCTTGAAGATATGAATAAAGCTCAATACGAGCAGTCATCAACAAAGGAGGTAGGCTGATATGGCCGGAGAAGGAACGCTATTCCAAAGAAAGTCGAATAGTAAATGGTATTGGGTTAGAAGTACAGGATGGGATCCCGCTTTAAATGATGGTAAAGGTGGTTATGGCCGAGAATGGATTGATCTTGAGACCACTGATAAAAATGAAGCAAAAGAAAACAAAATTAAAAAACAAGCCGAACTAGTAACAAAAGGGCGCATAAACAAACCAACAAAACAAACCTTTGGAGAATGGTTGGCTTTTTGGTTAGATGAAATTATAAAACCCAAAACAATTGATCAACCAACATCAACATATGATTATTATGAATGCTTAATTAGAATCCATATTAAACCTAAACTTGGTTCGAAACTTTTAAAAGATATAGACCCCGAAACGCTCCAGAAGTTCTTTAATCAATTACGCCTCGAAAAGAAATTAAGTAAGAAAAAGGATACCAAAGGAAACTATATTCCATCGAATGAGCCATTATCAACCAGAACCTTAAGAGGTGTACAAGACATTATTTCAATGTCCTTAGATAAAGCTGTTGGAATGCGTAAAATACTAGATAATCCATTTGTTGGACTTGATAAGATTCAATATAAGCGTGGAGAAGTAGCTTATATGACAACCGAACAGGTTGCCGATTTTTTAGACAAAATCAAATACGATCCTTGGTATGCTGTTTATGTTGCCGATTTCGGGACAGGCCTCAGACGTAGCGAAATTGCTGCCCTGAAATGGGATAAAATCGATTTAGAAAATAAAACCTTAACAGTTGAAAATGCAAAGGTGAAATTAAATACCTACGCCAAAGAAGGTCCCAAAACCAAGCTCGTCACTAAAGGGACCAAAAGCAAAAAAGGAATACGAACCATTCCACTTCCTGATGATGTTGTAGAGGCTCTTAAAAAATGGAGAGAAATTCAAATAAAAGATATATGGCATTGGGAAAGCAAGCGGCATAAAGAAGAGGCGGAGCTTAAAGCAAAACCGTGGAAAAAGCCAAAGCGAAAACACCCACGCCAACCATATCAAAAAACAGGATATGTGTTTACTTTTGAGGATGGCCGGCCGGTAACTCCCGATCACTTAACCAAGCATTTCTTGAAATTAATGCGGCAGCATGGATATGAAGGGATGACCTTTCATAAACAACGCCATTCCTACGCAACCATGCTTCTTGAAAATGATGTAGACATGAAGACTATCCAGGAGCAACTCGGGGATGCAACTATGAAGGTTGTAAGCGACACCTATACCCATGTTGCCGAAAAATTAAAAAAGCAAGCTGCCGACAAACTAACCGGATTTTCAAAGAAGAAGGTAAATTAAATAAAACTATTGGTAATAGAGCGTTTACATAGTTTTGTTGCAAAATTCGTAGAAAAGTGGATTTTTAGGCATGAAAAAAGGGTTCCCGAAATCTCGGAAACCCGCGTCATTCTTTTGGTGGACCTGAAGGGAATCGAACCCTTGACCTCTTGAATGCCATTCAAGCGCTCTCCCAACTGAGCTACAAGCCCGTTTGCTGAGTAAATTTCTTAGTAAACTAAGAACCTAGTGAACTAAAAACTTAGTAAATTAAGTGACTCAGTGAACATTTATTATAATACCAAAAATGCAGGGGGGTTGTCAATAATTATTTTTAAACTGTTACTGCCTATATAGGCATACTTTTCCATTTCCATGAATTTCGTATCCTGGGTTTCAATTTTATAGTATAATTGGAATGCAACACTTCGGGAAACACCGCTGTTTTTCTCCTAAAGGCTGGACAAACAATCCCGAAAAATGATTCATACTGGAGGCATAAGCTGATGGAAAGCGAAATTCCTATGTCTAAAAAGCCGATTACCAAGAGGAAGACTGTTATACTTTCGATTTTATTGGCCTTTCTCATATGCATCCTGTTAATAATTACAATTCTGCCCTCTTTTCTAAGTCCTATCGCAACTGTCTTGGTAAAACAACAAGTAACTGCAGAATTTGGCGATAAACTAAAAATCGGCTCAATCAAGGTTTCACTTTTCCCTGGAGCTGTAGTAAAGGTCAATCAAATTAGTTTAGCCCAGGCGCCTGATTTTGGTAAGGGGAACCTGCTACAAGCAAAGGGTCTCAATTTACGGGTAGCACTGATTCCACTACTCCATAAACAATTGGTTATTACAAATATTACTGTGATTCAGCCTGAAATTGAAATCATTCAATATCAAAACGGTGATATGAACCTTGATTATTATCTGACCCGGTTTAGCGGAAACACCCCTTTGGTATCCGCATGGGAGTCAGGCTTTCCGATTAGGCTCGACCGCTTTAACCTGGTAAATAGCAAAATTATTTTTAAAAGCTATGCCATCAGCCATAGCCATCAACCGACTCTGGTCTTTAGAAGAGCAAATCTCATTCTGAAAAACCTGGTCTTGCCCAATCCCGATAAAATGGCAACCGACTTTTCCGGTTCATCTTTAATCGGGTCAAGCCACCCAGCCGAAGTCAGCTTCTATGGAACCGGACTTTTTGGCTGTAAAAAACTTAGTTTCACCGCTAAAAGCCGGATCACCGGCTTGTTTCTGGCCGACTATAGTTACCTGGTCCCTAGTTCCACGGTCACCGTCAAATCCGGTCAAGCCACTATCAGCTCCGATTTGAAGTGTCATAACGATTACTTAAACAGTTACCACCATGTTGCAATCAAAAGACTTCAGCTTACCCCAAAAAACGGCCATACTTTCAGCAGAGTTCTCATCGGCGCTCCTGCCAATTTATTATTGAATAGAATTCAAAAAGGCCACGGTAAATTAAATTTCGACTTTGCCCTTTCCGACCGCTTAACGGATTTAAGAACCAATGTAAGGTTTAGAATCATCGAGTCTATTGCAAAAAGCCTCCGCGATAAACTTGAGATCGATAAAATTGGCGACTCTTCCAATGTAAAAAGAGTTAGTAATAAGGTTGTCAATGTATTGAAAGAAATTTTCAGACGTCGGAACTAACTTTGGTGAAAGCAAAAGCTTATTTTATGTTTTTCGAAAACGGAGGATTATTTACTTAATGAAACAGTCAATTGTTCATATTGCTTTAGTCGTGCAGGATTATGATGAAGCTATTGATTTTTATACCAACAAACTCAATTTCACATTAATTGAAGATACCTATCAACCCGAGCAAGATAAGCGTTGGGTTGTTGTTGCCCCTCCAGGCTCAAAAGAAACGACTCTTCTTCTTGCAAGAGCTTCTAAACCCGAACAAGAAATGTATATCGGTTCCCAAACGGGAGGTAGAGTGTTTCTATTTCTAAACTCAGACGATTTCTGGAGAGATTATAATGAAATGGTTTCTAAAGGAATTGAATTTGTTCGGGAGCCAAAAAAAGAATCCTATGGAATGGTGGCTGTATTTAAAGATTTGTATGGTAACCTTTGGGACTTACTTCAATTAAACGATGATCATCCAATCATTAAAAGAATGACTCAATAAAAAATTTGCAAAAGGGACTGCCCCAAAATAGATTGAAATATAAATTCAATATTTTATATCTGGTATGTTTCCCTATCTTTTGATTTTAAATTATTTTTCAAGACAGCCTCCGGTAGCGCACTCAATTACACCTGAAAGCAACTACAACCGATAAACTCACGAATAATCGAATTTAAGGGTACTTCGGAATCGTCCATCGGTAAAAAATAACTCAGAAATTTCAACAATCGTTTGGCTTCTGAAAACTCCGGATACTCGTTGGTGATTCGCTGCAACAAAGGTTCAGCGTACTTTTTCAATACCGCCAACTCATAAATAAGTGCCGAATTAAACATGACATCTGCTTCTTCCTGGAATGGAAAGATATGGGCCTCTTCTCCCCTACGTACCATCGGCCACATCCCGATAGTCTTCAAGGCATCATGCCCACGGAACTGGTTATCCCGGACAATCCTACGGATAACCCGGTTATCCGTCGTCGGAATCCGGTTATGGTCGTCAATATTCAACTGTGTCAGGGCGCTGATATAGATTTTGAACTTATTATCCTTAGGAATATTCGAAGTCAATTTATCATTAAGACCGTGAATCCCTTCAATGATGATAGGTTGCTCTTTCGTTATCTGTAAAGTAACCCCACTACTCTCGCTACGTCCTTTTGGGAAATCGTAACGAGGCAAAACCACCGGCTGACCCTGGATTAATGCGGTCAAATGCTCATTAAAAAGTTCTACATTAAGAGCCTCAATGCATTCAAAATCAGGTAAACCATCCGGACCCAGTGGTGTCTGATGCCGATCTACAAAATAGTCATCAATTGAGATAGGAACCGGCCGCAAACCGTTAACCTTGAGCTGAACCGCCAAGCGGTGCGCAAATGTAGTTTTACCGGAAGATGAAGGGCCGGCAATTAGCACAACTTTAATCCGTTCCCGGTCCGCGGTGATTTGATCGGCAATTTGACCAATCTTCTTTTCATGCAGGGCTTCGGCAATCCGGATCAATTCTCCGGACCTTCCGGCAGCTATCTGTTGATTAAGGGCTCCTACATCCTCAATCTCCATGATTTCGCCCCATTTTTCAAACTCATAGAAAATCCGGGCTAATTTCCGCTGTTCCTCAAAACGAGGTATTTGTGTCGGACTGCTTTTGGTGGGAAAACGCAAAATGAAACCAGGTAAATAAAACTTTAAGTCAAACTGTTTTAAATAGCCGGTGGAAGGGACCATATAGCCGTAAAAATAATCAGAATAACTCCCACAATGATAAATATGAGTCTCCGGATTCTTTTTAAATTGCATTAACCGGACTTTATCCATTTGCCCTTGCTGTTTAAAAAGTTCTATTGCCTTGCTTAAGGGCATCGTTTCTTTAGTAATCGGCTCATCAGCATCAATAATTGCCTGCATCCTGGCAGCTATCGAGCGAAACTCTTTTTCTGTAAAAGTTTCGTTATTTTGGAAATAAATCTCCCCATAAATACCCTTGCTTAATGAATGTTCAAAGCGAATCTTGCAGTCTGGGTACAACTCTTCGGCAGCTCGTAACATAACCAAAGATAGACTGCGGGAATAAATTCGCACTCCATCCTCCTGACTCAAATCTATCGGCGCCAACTTACCGCCTTTTTCCGGAGTATAATACAAATCACGTATTTCATGATTCAACTTGACGGCAACAACCGGCGAAATATATCGCGATTGCAAATCACGTGCCATCTCCCTGAAAGTGGTCCCCAAAGGATATGAACAATTGGTCCCATCCGGTAATTCAAAATTTAAAACTTCAGCCATGTTGCCACCCCCAAAATTTTAAAATCCGTTTTAAGTTAAAGATAGACTATGTAGATAAATTATAGAGAAAGTAAAAATAAAGCTCAAGCAGAAGTATTTACCACCGGAGCCTCTCTCCGACTCTCAAACCGGAATCAAACACCGTTTCCGCAGGAAATACCAATACAAAACAGGAATTTTTAATGTAAGGCCCCGCTTTATAAGGAACCAGACCATCCATAATATAAACGATTTCCTTATCACAATTGCAGTACACAACATCAATGGCAAACCCTGTTCCAAACATATAAACAAATTTACAGGGATAACATATTAAACCATTGATCCCTTCCCCTGGTAATTTGCGGAATATCAATAAGCCCTGTAAAAATTTCCAAAAGGGTAACACCCGTTGAACCCGGGTCCATTCTTTTCCATCCCGAATAATCGTCACAGTTTGATTTTGCCATTTCCAATCCATGGGTTTCCCCTTTTAACCAATCTCTCATTCATCATATGCAAAAAAATGAATAGGAAGCTGTCTCAAAAGTGTTTTAAAAAATCAATGAGATATACAATATATTGCTCCAATGAATAAGCAAATGTGAATATATTGTATATCTCTATCGATAAATTTTCTTTTGAGACAGCCCCTCTAAAATCAATGCTATCTGAAAAAACATTGAAGCACAAGATAGTTATTGCTGTCAGCTATAGGCTATTGGTTTTAAAGCTGTATCTCTCTAATGGTACCTTGGTTCCTCTTTGAAAGAAGGACTATTTAGCAATAAGACCTTTACGATATGCATAAACCGCTACTTGAGTCCGATCTTCCAGTTCCATCTTACGCAAAATATTACTGACATGATTTTTCACAGTTTTCTCACTAATGAAAAGTTGTTCGGCGATCTCTTTATTACTTGCGCCGCAGGCGATATGATTTACGATTTCAAATTCCCGATGGGTGAGCCCCAATTGCTCTGGCAAAACCACTTGTTTCTCTTCTGATAAAAATTGCCTAAACTCAGCAAGCAATGTTGAAAGCAAGCATGGTTGTATATAGGCATCACCCCGGGCTACGGTTCGTATCGCTTCACAAAGAATCGAAAAGTCACAATCTTTAAGAATATATCCCAGAGCTCCGGCCCTAATGCTCTTTGACAAATGATGCTGGTTGGTGTCTGTAGTTACGATGAGTACTTTCGCTGAGGGTGATTTCTGTTTCAAATCGGCTGTCAATTCTAATCCATCATTACCAATCAGGTTGGTGTCTATTAAGACTACATCGGGTTTTAAAACAATAATTTTATCCAATGTATCCATACCAAATTGAGCTTCATCTACAATCATAAAATCTTTTTGAGAACCAAGAATTTCTTTTAGGCCTTGACCACCCGAAATAAAATCAGCAACAATAAACAATCTAATAACTGCCATCCAAACGCACCTCGAATTGTAAATCACTTCATGACCAAACTTTTCATATAGTTAAACTTCGGCAATGTAAGTTCCGAACTTTATACTTTTCAAAAACATTTACCATCATCGCTTATCCAAAATTTAACACTATTCCCGCAAAATAAAAAACCGGTTAACCCGGTTTTTTATCTATCAGTCTATAGGGCTTATTTCTTTAGCAAAGCCACTTTATCCAAACGTTCCCATGGTAAATCCAGATCGTTTCTTCCAAAATGCCCATAGGCGGCTGTTTGTTTATAGATGGGCCGGCGTAGGTTTAAATCGCGGATAATCGCGGCCGGCCTGAAATCGAAGGTTTGTTTGACCAACTCCGCAATCTCCTCATCGGATTTTTTCCCTGTACCAAAGGTATCTACAAGGATTGATACGGGCTTTGCCACTCCAATCGCATATGCCACCTGAATCTCGCACTTTTTGGCAAGTCCGGCGGCAACCACATTTTTGGCGGCATAACGGGCGGCATAAGCAGCCGAACGGTCGACTTTCGTCGGATCTTTACCGGAAAAAGCACCGCCGCCATGACGAGCCATACCACCGTATGTATCGACAATAATTTTACGACCGGTAAGTCCGGAATCTCCTTGGGGCCCTCCCACTACGAAACGTCCGGTGGGATTTACCAGAAATCGGGTTTTATCATCGATCATCTTGCCTGGTATCACTTTTTTGATAACTTTTTCGATAATATCTTTCTCAATCTGCTCATGAGTTACTACCGAGTCGTGCTGACTGGAAATAATAACAGTATCAACCCGAACCGGTATTCCGTCATCGTATTCCACTGTTACTTGGCTCTTACCGTCGGGCCGTAAATAACTAAGTTCTTCGCTTTTCCGGACTTCGGAAAGCTTCCGGGTTAATTGATGAGCTAGTGCAATCGGCATCGGCATGTATTCCGGCGTTTCATCGCAAGCATAACCAAAGACCATGCCTTGATCCCCGGCCCCAATCGCTTCGATTTCCTTGTCATTCATTTCGCCGTTTTTGGCTTCGAGGGCCTTATTAACACCGAGAGCAATATCCGCCGACTGTTCATCAATAGAAGTTAAAATTGCACATGTATCACAATCAAAACCAAATTTCGCCCGGGTATATCCGATCTCCCGAATGGTTTCCCGCACGACTTTGGGTATATCAACATAACAATTGGTGGTAATTTCGCCCATCACCAATACCAT
>JAEZKW010000360.1 GCA_023415375.1 Bacillota bacterium | reverse complement strand
GCAGCGATGATGCCGCCCAACGCCAAGATGCCGCCAATTACTTGAACCAGGTTAATCGGTTCCTCTAAAAACAAAACACCTAAAATCATACTGGAAACAGGCACGATATAATGGAAAAGGATAACTTTTACCGGGCCTGTTTTTTGAATTCCAGTATACCAGCAGATATATGCAGCCGCTGTACCAAAAACTATAATGTACAACATCTTACAAACTGTTATCCCGGAAACAGTATTGATGGCCAAGGGACCATTGAAGAAGTAATAAACGGTTAGCAGCGGCAAACCTGAAGCCATGGCCAGCGCATTGAGCTTAACCGGGGAATAACGCTCGAGCAGTGGTTTGGCAAAAATCGTATAACTGGCAAACAGTAACGCGCTTATGAATATAATGATATTTCCTATAAAAAATCGTGAATGGAAACTGAAATTGGCACCCGGCGATTGACTGATCATCAAAAATACTCCATAAAATGATAGAAGTGTAAATGCCCAGCGTCTGTACACAATTTTTTCCTTATTGATAAGCTGCATATAGAGCTGTGCAAAAAGAGGCGAGGTTGAAACAAGCAAAGCGGCATTGGATGCTGTTGTCAGGTGAATGCCGACAGTCCAAAATATATTATAAATTCCGACTCCCAGGATACCAAGCAATAGTATTTGCCCAATATCCGCCCGCTCGATCTGGAGGCCTTCTCCGGTAACAATAAGATATAATAAAAGTATAGCCACAGCTATAGTAAAGCGGATTAGGAGAAATACGCTCTCCGGAATTTCCGCGAGTACTGACTTTACGGCTACATAATTGATCCCCCAAAGCAACGCTGCTATGATTGAATAATAATCATACTTATTAATGACAGACATCTTAAGTACCTCACCCTATTTAACCTTTCATTAGCTTATCTGGGTTATCAACTCCTCCAATATCCACCGAGTTACTTCTTTTGTCAGAGGAATGCAGACTTCGCATTTTACTTTTTTACCATATAATTTGGCGGCTTCTGGATCTTTTTTATCATAACCTATAATATCCCGGCAGTTAGGTGAATTGAACTTCCTGCAAAACTTTTGAAAAATACGATCAGCAAATTGGCAAGCTCGGTCCCTGCTCTCGTTTTCTGACGTCCTCCCCTTAAAAATGCCTATACAAAAGGTAAGCTGCAATCAAAGAACCACAGACTGCAGCGTTGCTGGTCATTCCGCCGCCAAAGGGAGCGCTGATTTTGAGGAGCAAGTCATTCTGATAACCAAAGTATTCACTTATCGCTAGAATGATGGCTTCACAACAAGGATAATTGCCGCCATATAATTCCCCAGCTTTTTCAATAACTTCATTCCATTTATCCATGTTTGTAACACCTCTTTTTGTTATATAATTTAAGCATATAACGACAGCTTACTAAAGAACCGGTTTTGAATTAAATTTCCGGTACCAGTTATCATTCAAGTTTAAATAAGCGCAATAAAAACCAAAGGAGTAAAAAATAGATGTTGCATTTGAACATTAAAAAGGAACCCGGAAGTTCCCTCATGAAACAAATCTATGAGCAGATCCGAACCATGATTTTAGATGGTGAATTAAAAGCGGGGGAAAGCTATCTTCCACTAGGGAGATGTCGCAGATTTTAAATGTCTCAAGGAATACGATAATGGTTGCCAATGAGATGCTGATTGCCGAAGGTTATCTGACCACCATACCGGGTTCGGGTTTTTTTATTGCCCAGGGTGCGGAATACCCCGAGTTACCCTCAAAAGTAAGTGATTATCAGATGACTGCCTTTACATCCTTGGAACTTAAGCAGGGTACCATAGGTTTTCACAGCGGAACCCCGGCTTTGGACTTGTTTCCTAGGGGTAAATGGAATAAAATCGCCAGCCAGCTCTTTAACGAGGCACCAATCTCAGCTTTCGGTTATGATTATCCGCAAGGAAGGCCGGAGCTAAGAAATACTCTCGCATCCTATCTGAAAAAAAACCGCGGTATTCATTGTCATCCTGATCAGATTATTATTACGACCGGCGCAAAGCAAGGATTGTCTTTGGTTGCCAAGTGCCTTCTTCAACCCGGAAGTGAAGTGTGGATTGAAGATCCTTCAAATATCAATGTCCGAAAAATATTCTCCTACCATACCGCTCATATTATTCCTATCGCTGTCGATCATCAGGGAATCCAACCGGAGTTATTTCCGACCTGTAGCCGTCCTATATTGATTTTCGTTACGCCTTCACACCAGTTTCCCCTGGGAGGAATTCTACCGATTCAAAGAAGGCTTGAATTGATACGTTATGCCAAAAAGTCCGGTTGCTATATTGTTGAGGACGATTATGACAGCGAATTCCGTTATAGGGGGTTACCTGTAAGTTCGCTGCAGGAACTTGACAATGAACGGGTTATTTATGTCGGCACCTTTAGTAAAATCTTGTTTCCATCCCTTAGGCTTGGTTATGTTGTACTTCCTTTCCCTCTGGTAGAGCAATTTCGGGAATGGAAACGCCTTGGAGACCACCACTCCAACTCCTTAAATCAGTTAACCTTGATGCGTTTTATCGAAAGTGGAGAACTGGAAAGACACATCGCGCGGATGAAAAAAATTTATCTAAAGCGCCGCGATACCTTAATTGTGGGGCTAAACGAACATTTTTCGGATAAAGTTAAGGTGATGGGCGAGACTGCGGGTATGCATGTTGTCGCTGAATTTTTGGGAGTATTCTTTACAGCGGAATTAGTAGAGAAAATCGAAAAAGCCGGAGTGAATGTAATACCCGTTGAAGAACATGCGATGATTAAAGGGAATCATCATAACCAGATTATCCTTGGATATGCCCATCTTGATCAGGCGGAAATCGAAGAAGGTCTTTTCCGACTTAAAAAGGTACTTCAGTAATTTATTGAAAAATAACGAGATTAGAAATTATCAGTAATGAATATATGGCGTGCTGGTTAATTCGTATTGAACTAAAGTCAGAAATTAATAATTTTAATTACAATATTAATTTTATTAAATAACAAATTGACAAGATTAATAGGAGGTGGTAGACTATGAACAGAATTTGGTAGGTGTGCCTGCGTGCATAAAGGAGTTACATTATGAACTCGGTTCAGCAACGGAATTTTTCCCTCTTTATCTCCGGACGGTTAATTTTTATTGTTTATCGCATGCCGATTCAAAATAAAGCCAAATTGGTCATCCGTTCCTTCATCACTGAAAACCGCGATGCCTTATCTTTCATCAACCGCTATCAAGGTCTGAAACAACTATTTATATTCGCTATGATCACCAACTTTTTAGTTGCTCCAATCATTATGGTTGTATTTCCCTTTATTCTTAAAAAGGGAATCGGTTTTAACTCACAGCAGTATGGCTATTTGATGACGATTCTAGAAAGGAATCAGAAAAATTATGCGCTATAAAGCACCAGGGCAATGTCCGGTATGCAGTCACGAATTAAGTATTACCAAATTAAGCTGTACCCATTGTGGGACTAAGTTGGAAGGAGAGTTTGCCTCTTGTAAGTTTTGTCAGTTACCCGCGGAACAACGGGATTTTATAGAAGTCTTCATCAAGTGCCGCGGAAATATTAAAGACGTTGAAAAAGAATTGGGGATCTCCTATCCTACGGTACGCAACCGGCTTGATGCGGCAATTGAAGCTTTGGGTTACCGGGTCGAACGGGATGCGGGCGAGCTTGCTGAAGAGAAGGAAGAACGACAGGCAATTTTGGATGCTTTGGAACGCGGTGAGATAACGCCTCAAGAAGCGACTAAACAACTGAAAAAATTGACTAATAAATAATAGATATGAAAAGAGGTTTTTGCAATGAGTGAAGAAAAGTTGAAGATTCTCCAGATGATTCAGGAAGGGAAAATTAATGCTGCCGAAGGATTGGAGTTACTGAAAGCACTGGAGGAAAGCGCAACCCCTGCAGGAGCGAAGGCACCAACCCCCATTCCTTCAAATCTGGTCAATCGCTTTTTACGAGTACGGGTTTTTACTGAAAATAATACCAAAGTGAATGTTAACCTACCGCTGGGTTTGTTAAAAGTCGCTTCCAAGTTTGCCAATTTCGGTACCAGGCTTATTCCGGAAGCAGCACGGGAGGAAATGCACCGGAAAGGAATCGATCTAGATCAAATCGACTTTGAAGAACTCATTGAACAGATTAATCAGGGTTTGGTTGATGGAAAGATCGTGGATATCGAGGCCAATGATCCCAAAGAAGGTCAGGTTAAGGTGGAAGTCTATGTGGATTAGCAAATCTTTAAATATATACCGGAGTATGTTCCTGCTAGTGCGGATACGATCCGGCGGTTTTAGGCTGACCTTGCCGCTGGCGCTTTTTTTAATCGATGAAACTTTTGAAATTATAGCCGATATGCTTTGGATCGCGGAGAAGTTTATACCAAAGCGCTTGTATGTTCGATACCTTTGCTCCGGATTTGATCCCAAGTGCAAAAATAATGAAACGTTAAATGAAAATTTTCTACCTCGTCAAATATTGGAACTTTGCCGCGAATTGATAGATGAGTTGCGCAGGCACGGCAGGTATTCACTGTTTGAGGCGGAGGTTGGGAAGGGACCTTATGGGCAACATGTCTCGGTAGAGTTTTTTTAACAAAATAGCTGGGAGGAAAGAAATGAAATTTCAAAAATCTGTCAGCTTGCTGGTTTTGATGATCATCATTTTTGTAATAGTAGCTTCGGTATCGGGGATTTTTTTCAATCAAGGGCCGGGAAAATACGAGTTTCGTTCTTTGCATGGTGAAAACGTCGAGATTTATGGTAAAGGACTATATCGCTATGACTCTGTTTCAGGGGCTTCCCAAGTTATAGCCCAGGATATCGTGACTCTGTTTTTAGGGGTCCCAGTCCTTATCTTTGCGCTTTACTTGGCCAGAAAGGGTTCGCTAAAAGGCAGATTACTGCTAATCGGAATTTTAGGGTATTTTTTGTACACCTATGCTTCCTATTCATTTCTGGTAATGTATAATCCGCTATTCTTGGTCTATGTATTTCTGATGGGGGCTAGTTTTTTCGGCTTTACATTAACGATGATGTCTTGGGATGGAGTGGATCTTAGCAAGTATTTTAGTCCAAAATTACCTGTTAATTTCATCGGTGGGTTTTTGATGTTTTTAGCCGTAATGATCGGACATATGTGGCTGGGACGGATCATACCATCATTGGCCAAGGGTTCGGTTCCTATAGGCTTGGAACATTATACAACCTTAGTTATTCAGGGGTTGGATTTGGGATTTGTGATTCCGGCGGCTTTTTTATCCGGTCTATTGTTAATCCAGAGAAAACCTTTCGGTTATCTTTTGGCTCCGGTGATAATGATTAAAGGGGTTGCTTTACTTACAGCAATTATAGCCATGATTATCGGGATGGTCAAAGCCGGAGTCAAAGTGAGTATGGTGGAGATGGCGCTTTTCCCCGTATTTGATTTGATTGCAATCAGTTGCTTGATTTTGATGATGAAGAATATCAAAGAATCCGATTACAAACCAAATAAGTCTAAAGTGAGGTAACTCTATGCGAAAACTTGTGCTAAAAGTGATTGCAAATATGGTGGCCTTTTACTGTGCAGCGAAGTTGTTTCCGTCCATTCGCTTGAATGGGATTGAGACTGCAGTTTGGGCCGGTTTGATATTGGGTGGCGTAAACCTGCTGATTCGTCCATTACTTTTTTTAATCACCTTACCGGTTAATTTATTGACATTGGGTCTTTTTTCACTGGTGATCAATACCTGGATGGTCATGCTCACTGATACATTCCTTTCAGGCCTTCAAATCCCCGGATTTTGGCTGGCATTTGCCGCGGCAGTCATCATTTTCATTTGCAATATGGTGATCCAAGCTTTAGAAGATTGAAATGAACCCAACAGTCATGCCCGGAATATTATAATCCATCCTTTCAATTGAAGTAGGGGAACATGAATAAGAAAACCAGCAGAAAACCTGTTACCGGAAGGTTAAACCCTGAAAAACTCTTCACAGAGTTCCGGGCCGGAGTCACTCCGAAAGCCCCAATTCTCCATCGGCATTACACTTTGACTCATTCGGATATCACGGCCGAGCTTTTTTTAACCATTGCGTTGGAATATGCCTGGGAAAAAACCAACCGGACGCGGGATGAAGTTTTAGCCGAATGGTGCCTGAGTGGCGAAGGATATTCTTTATACGGATATGTTGAAGTGGATGGAGAATCTGACGCGAATACCGTGGTTCGTAATCGAATCTTCCGGCGGGAACTTCCTTTGGCTTTACAGGCGATTCGCTACGGCGATCGGATATTTTTCGGAGTGCATCCGGAACTGGATTATGCTCCGCTGTGGATTTACTTTCATTCAACCAACCCTCAATATAATAGATTGGAATATTGGGGCGGCCCCGCAAATTATTCATGAAGTAACGGGATGTTATGAATTCTTCAGTTAAGGTTTTGCCTTTGAACCAATTTCTATCCGATCAAAAACCGTGATAAAGCTTCCACTCCGGTTTGTATAATACGTTCTTTATCAAT
>JAEZKW010000336.1 GCA_023415375.1 Bacillota bacterium | reverse complement strand
GAAAACCCGAAGATAATTATAAAAACAGTGATTATCAACCATAGAAAAATTTTGAACGGTTTTTTCATTCATTTTTCCCCGTTTCCATTTTTAATTTTATCCGGTCCAGGATTATATGGCTTAGCTCTCGTTTACTCATTAATGGAAAATCTTCAACTTTTCCGGAATGCTCAATGATTTTAACAATATTTGTCTCAGTTCCGAACCCTGCGCCTTCCTGGGTTAAATCGTTCGCCACAATGAAATCCAAGTTTTTTTGAATCAGCTTCTCCTTGGCGTATTCCGAAACTTTTTGGGTTTCAGCGGCGAAACCTACCAAGAATCGGTTTTCTTTTACTTTCCCGAGTTCCCCTAAGATATCATTGGTTTTCTCCAGTTCAAGCGTAAGATGGCCATCTCCTTTTTTTATTTTTTGAGATGACTTTTGTTTGGGGCTGAAGTCACCCACTGCCGCGGCCATAATAATAACATCCATTTCCTGAAAATTATCCAGCACTGCTAGACGCATGTCGGCAGCAGATTCAACAGCTATAAAGGAGCCAAGTCCCAAGGGCTTTTCAAGTGCAACCGGCCCGGATATTAAGGTGACATCTGCTCCGCGTCGTATTGCTGCTTCAGCAAGCGCATATCCCATTTTGCCGGAAGAATGATTGGAGATAAAGCGTACCGGATCAATGGCTTCCCGAGTGGGACCCGCTGTTATCAGGATTTTTTTTCCTAAAAAATCCCCGGCCCGTGTAAATAACTGTGTAATCTCGGCCACAATGGTTTCTACAGGAGCCAATTTTCCCTCACCAATATCTCCACAAGCGAGTCTCCCGGATGCCGGAGCAATGAATCGGACCCCCAAACTTTTTAGTTTTTCAATGTTATTTTGTACGATTGGATTGCTATACATATTGGTGTTCATTGCCGGGGCAATTAAAATTGGGGCCTTGGTGGCCATTATTGTGGTAGACAGCATGTCATCGGCAATGCCTGTCGCCAGTTTTCCGATAAAGTTGGCAGTTGCCGGGGCAATAACAAATAAGTCAGCCTTTTTGGCAAGGGAAATATGCTCGATTTCCCAGTTGACAGCCTTTTCAAACATATCGACGATTACTTTATTTTGGCTGATACTTTGCAAGGTCAGGGGTGCAATAAATTCAGTTGCATTTTTGGTCATTATGCAATTGACGTTGGCACCCAGTTTTTTAAGATGGCTCACAATATCGCAGGATTTATAAGCGGCAATTCCACCGGTTATTCCTACGATAATATTTTTATCTTGCAACATCAGTATCACATTCTTTCTTTATCGATTTTCACTTTAGAGTGATAAACACTGTTGTGAATCGCTTTTTCCAAAGCATCAGCAGCAGCTGTACCAATCAAATCCACCAGTGTGGTATCAGGGATGGGCGGGTTCATTCTTTCTCCATCAAGGGATGAAAGTGCGAAAACAATGTCTCCATCTAAACTGGTATGCACGGGATAAATCGCCCGGGCCATACCATCATGAGCGAGTTCGGCAACTTTCATGAGTTGGGTTTTGTTTAATTTAACATTAGTAGCAATGACGCCCAGTGTTGTATTTTGAGGCGAAAATTCCATTAAGCCCGAAAGCTTTTTTAAATCTTCCATATCATGAATATCTGAAAGTTTTTGCCGATTATTTGGCGTTTCGGGGTCCAATACGTCGCCGATGGCATTGGTAACTACAAAAGCTGCTACAATAATATCTTTGGCCAGTATTTGAGCAGCTATACCAAAACCGCCTTTTCTTTTTCGGCTTTTGAACCATTTGCCAATGGTTGCTCCGTTACCAACACCAATATTTCCTTGCATTACGTTATCATATGAGCAATTGAATGCGGCCTCGTAACCGTTTTCTTTCGTGGGTTTTATGTCCTGGCTTTCCTTTAAATCATTAATGACCGCACCAGTTATTCCAGGAACTAATTTACCGCTTCGTCGATTGCCAATGCCATGACTCTCCAAGTATTCCAATACGCCAAATGCTGATTCCAATCCATAAACGCTTCCTCCGGTTAAAACCACGGCGTGCACAATTTTACCGGCTGATTTGGTATCATAAGCAGGAGTATTGAGAGTTCCGGTTCCGGAACCCCGGATATCAATGCCGATTTCAGCACCGGTTTCTGCAACAAAAACTGTTAAACCGGTTAAATTTTTTGGATTGGTATAATGTCCGATTTTAATTCCGACTCTTCTGAGTAGCTCGTTGTTAGTCAAAACTTGCTCCTTTAAAAAATGGTTATTATTGATAATCATCGATGGGCCAAATATTCGCCAAGCCTTGCCAGTGCCAAATGAAAATTATTGCGCCCCAGCCCAACCCGGAAATGGTTGCGCGCACAAGTGGCCACTGGGCCAAGATCTTGGCCATAATCGAATACAGTTCCCGGAAGGATCATCAAGTTTTTTTTCATAACCACATCTTCGCAAAAAACTTCTACCGGAATATCGGCTGTTAGTGCCGGAAATGCTGTTGAACCGGCTTTTGGTGCAAACCATTGAAAGGTGGCTGGATACTTCCCAAAAAATTCTTCGGCAAGACTAAGGTTTTTTTTGATAATCCTCAAATTTCGCGCGATTAATTGTTCCTTGGCCCTCAAACCAATGAAAGCCAGCACTTCACTGGGAGCACTGCAACAAATCGTTGTATAGTCTTTAAAGCTGGCGCATTTAGCCATGAGGGTTCGGTCCCCGGTAGCCAGCCAGCCGATCCGTAGACCTGGAAGGCCGAAGGTTTTGGAAACTCCGAATAAAGAAACGCCTTTTTCATAAACATCTGCTACAGCCGGCAAACGTTCGGCTAAATTATGTTCCGACATCCAATACATCTCATCGGATAATATATAGATATTATTCCGTCTGGCCAGGCTGATAATATCTTCGAAAAGGTCCGGCGATGGCAAAAAACCGCTAGGATTATGGGGGAAGTTAATAATTAAAAGGCGAGTACGCGCGTTCGTCTTGTTATTGATACTGTTTTCCAGTTTGTTAAGGTCCAATGTCCAATTCCCATCATCTTTGGCTTCCAGCGGCCAGGTCGTAATTTTACAGCCCATAGCGCGTGGTATCTCTAATAGCGATTGATAAGCCGGGTAAATGGAGATTACGCCGTCACCCGGTTGTAATAAAGCGTTCAATGCAATGAAGACGCCTTCTTCCGGAGTTATAACTAAGAGGTCCTCAGGGGAAATCTTTTGATATAGCCCGGCGATCGCTTCTCTTAACGCCGGATGTCCTTTTGATTCGGTATATCCGAGCTTTAGATTAAACCACATTTCCTTCCCGTCTTTATCGGCATACTCCAGTAGTTCCGGAATGCTTAAACTTTCACAATCCGACGAACTTAAAAGATACTCCACATTAAATTCGTATTTAGCGAAATAACGTTCCAATTTAAAATCATTGAATTGCATTGGATCACAACCTTTTTCCACTTAGTTTTATTGAATACTTATTTTAGGTTATAGGAACGCATATTGCAATCACGAAAAAAATATTTAATTCAAATGTTAGATAACCCAATAAATTCCGAACGCTATTATTGATAATAGCGGGGGAATTTTCATCGGTGTGAAAAAGTAAACAGTTTTATATCGGCCTTATTCAAAGAAAACTGAGGATATTAATCTCTCTCAATGAACTGGGCTTGCTTTAATACTTCAGCTTTGCCCTTATTATTTAAGATTTTATAGCAATGAAAGTCCGGTTCTTCAAAATATGCATTAATCTTGCGGGCATATTCCGGCGTGACAATATTGTTCCTTTTAAAAATTCTTTCTTCAATAATATTTTGCTCCGCATCCACCCAAATCCATTGGGCTGTCGGGAATTCTTCCATTAATTCGTGACGGTTAAGGTTCTTAAATAATCCTTGGGTAACTACAATCTTTTTTTTGGTAGGGAGGAGGGCTTTCATTCTTAACTTTACAATGTCAAAGTATCGGGCCCTCATTTCAGCCGTAAACCCCAGTTTATGTTTGATGGCATGAACCATTTCCTGCGTCAGATCAATATCCGCATCATACCAATAATAGCCGAATTCTCTTTCAAAAACTCGGGCGACATAATTTTTTCCGGCTCCGGTTTTACCGAAAAAGATAAGTACCCGTTTGTCCATGGATAATCCTCCTGTCTATATATTAATCAGCCACAGAGCCACGGAGGCACAGAGATTTAAATGGCCGCATGGAAATCTAAAGGGTTTATGGCCGGGCATCAATAATGCGATTGTACTCGTCGACAAATACTACCTTCGGTTGATGGCGGGCGGCTTCTTTTTCGTCCATCCAGGCATAGGAAATGATGATGATGATATCCTTCGGTTGCGCTAGGCGGGCAGCAGCCCCGTTTACTGTAATGATACCGCTATCAGGCTCACCCGCTAAAGCGTACGTTTCAAATCTGGCTCCACTATTTATATTTAAAACCTGCACCTTCTGATGGGGTAAAATTCCGACAGCCGTTAATAGGGTTTCATCAATGGTAATACTCCCGATATAATTTAGATTGGCCTCTGTTACAACGGCCCGGTGAATTTTTGCTTGCATCATTTCCAGGAACATTGCATCAAACCTCCACTACAATATTATCAATAAGCCGGGTAGCACCGAATTTTGCTGCCAAGGCTATCATGACTGGCCCGGACACTTCGGTAATTTCCTGGAAGGAGGAAGCAGAGACGAGCGATATATATTCAATATGGGCCAGGGTTTTACTGTTAATCATCGTTTCCATTTGTTTTTTAATGCGAGCTGCGTCGGTTATCCCGCCTTGGATCAAGTCTTTGGCAGTGGTTAATGCTTGGTAAAGCACTGGGGCTTGATTCCGCTCTTCCGGACTGAGGTAAGTATTACGGGAACTCATTGCCAGTCCGTCGGTTTCTCTTACGGTAGGGCAGGCAATGATCTCTACATCCATATTTAAATCCCGGGCCATTTTTTGAATCACGATGGCCTGTTGGCCGTCTTTTTGGCCAAAATAAGCTTTATCCGGACGTACAATATTCAATAGTTTATTGACTACCGTGGTAACGCCTTGAAAATGACCAGGGCGAAATGGGCCGCAAAGAATGTCGGTCATTTTATCAACATGGACATAGGTCAGATGGTTATCCCCATACATCTCGGTTGCATCCGGTGTAAAAACCACTACCGCTCCTGTTTGACGGATTAGGTTTAAATCTCTTTCCAGGTTTCGGGGATACTTCTCCAGATCCTCGGCAGGCCCAAATTGAATTGGATTAACGAAAATACTCACTACGGCGAGATTCGTTTCTTTAACCGCCCTGCGTATCAAAGAGAGGTGTCCTTCATGTAAATATCCCATGGTGGGAACAAAGCCGATTTTTTCCCCTGACTGCTGCCGCTGTCTTAAATAATCTTTGATTTCTTGAATCCGGGTAAACTGTTGCATTATTTTTGCTCTCCAATCAATTGTTTGAATTCATTGTTTTCCATGTAAAAATTGTGTTGTTCTTCGGGAAATGCTCCGTTTTTAACTTCTTTCACAAACTCGGATATTGCTGTCTCCACTACGGAACCGACCTGCCCGTATTGTTTCACGAATTTCCCGACTTTGCCTTGATACATTCCAATCAGATCATGGACCACCAGCACTTGACCGTCACATCCGGCTCCAGCTCCGATACCAATGGTTGGTACCGCTATTTTTTGGGTAATAATGGTTGCCAGCTCCATGGGAACACACTCCAGCACAATCGCAAATACTCCGGATGCTTCCAAGGCCATCGCATCTTCAATCAGTTTTTTGGCTTGCTCTTGACTTTTACCTTGAACGAAATATCCGCCGATTGAATGAATGGACTGGGGTGTCAGTCCCAAATGTCCCATGACGGGAATACCGGCTCTGACAATCGCTTCAATTTCCGGTATTATCTCCCGTCCGCCTTCTAATTTGACCGCCTGGGCATGCCCTTCCTGAATGAGCCGGCCAGCATTTTTAACACTTTGGGTAGTGCCAAGATGATAAGATAAAAACGGCATGTCGGCGATGAGCATGGCCCTCTCTACGCCCCGGCTAACAGCTTTGGTATGGTGGAGCATGTCATCCATCGTGACTTGGGTGGTATCAGGATAACCAAGCATCACCATACCAAGAGAATCTCCAACCAGGATTGCATCAACACTCGCGTCTAATATCTTTGCCATTGTGAAATCATAAGCGGTAAGCATGGCAATTTTTTCAGCGCTTTTTTTCATTTTTCCGAAAGCGGCAACCGTCACTTTACTCATTTTCCCAGCTCCTTATATAGATTACTGGCAATCTCCGGATGAATCCGATCGGTTTGCAATGCCAGTTCAACAGTGGATTTACCCATTGTTTTATAAATTTCCAGCCAATCTTGCCGTCCCTCTTCTGAAAGTTTTTGAAGGTGAAGGCGGACAGTACCTATATCACCGCGGGATATGGGACCAGTTAGGGCATTTTCTGCTCCTATATTTAAAACATTTTTCCAGGTTTGTTCAATGAGCGGCCTTAGGCAGTCGATCATATTCTTTTGGGAGATACCTGAACGACTCAACATCTGGATGCCTGTATTTAAGAGAACCACCAAATAATTGGATAAAACGCAGGCTGCAGCATGATAAAGCGCTTTTTGGTCTGGATGAATCAGCTCGTAGCGATGTCCAAGGGATTGCAAAAAACCTTCCATATTTTTCAAACGGCAGCCATTCCCTTCCAAGGTAAAAAATACTTTTTCCAAATCCATGTTTGTCATCGAGGTCGTGCCAAACGAAGTCATGGGATGCAAAGAACATATTGAAGCCCCTTGATGATAAAGTCTCGATAGAATCTGAGAAGTATGGACACCGCTCATATGGCATACTATTTTTTTGTCCCAATCCAATGAAAATCCGGCCAAAGTTTCTGCAACTTCATGTATGGCATCATCACTGGTTGTAATCATAATTAAAGAAGCCTCTTCGGCTAAAGCAGCCGGAGAAGAAAAAGCCCGGGTATTAGTTAGGGAAGCAAGCCGGTGGGCGGAATCAATGTTACGGCTTGTATATCCAAGGATTTCAACTCTTTTTGAAAGCCAATAGGCTCCCATAGCGAAAGCTACTTTTCCCGCACCGATAAAACCAATCTTCATTCGCCAGTCGCCTCCAAACATAAAATGCCTTCCTGACATCGTCAAGAAGGCATAAAGATAAATAAGAGCGCCATTCCTGATTCCATCTCTGTCCCTACGGATCAAAGCAGAATACTAAACCGCTTCATAAATATTTTCATCCGGATAAACATTGATTGGGAATTGAAAATGGTCTTTATCCCCGTTAAAATGGATGGATTAAAGCCATTTGGTTCATTTTGCAGAAGCAGTGATTTTCCGGATTATTGATTGTCTAAAGCCACCGGCTTTTAGCCGGTTGATCATTGAGTTTGATAAAATAATAAAAGAGATGATTGCTAATTTATAGTAAATTTTAACTTATTTCAGAACTGAAGTAAAGTTAAAATATTCCACTTCTCAGTTTCTAGGTCCGATTTGCAGTGAATGTAAGGGAAAGATAGTCCTTAAAACCTTAGATGGTTTTTTTGCAGGAACTCCCCTCAAATCGTCGAAAGATAAAAGATAATTTTCTAAGCAGGGGAAAAATGGACGCACAGCGCTTTTTGAAAGAGTTAACCTCCAGAGACTATTATCAAGAGCAGATTGCTTTTATTCAGCATATTCCCAGTAAAGAGGCGGAATACGGAGAAGTGTCTCCGCCACTATCACCGGAAGTGAGCCAATTGCTTACAGCCCGGGGAATCCATCAGTTATACTCCCATCAGGCGTTAGCCATCAACGAAGTCCGGCAAGGGCATCATACGGTAGTTGTTACCGGTACAGCCAGCGGTAAATCCCTTTGTTACCTGATTCCGGCTTTGGAGAATTTTGTTCGCGACGGGCAGACCAGGGCGCTTTTTCTGTATCCTACCAAAGCATTGGCTCAGGACCAACTCAAAGCCCTGAACCGTTT
>JAEZKW010000284.1 GCA_023415375.1 Bacillota bacterium | reverse complement strand
AAGTCATAAACCGGAACTTCAATGGTTCTGCCTCTCCGGATTTGGTCGAGATGCTGTATTAAAAGACAATTTTCGAAGGCATCAGGGTGGTCATAGTTACGTTTGGCCCGTTCCTCAAAGGGCAAGTGCGCTAGATCCGCATAGTAGGAGTCTTGGGAGATCAAGGCTACATTGGTGGAACTGAGTTCTTTCTGAAGAGCTTCGGCCACAGTTGATTTACCTGAACCGGTTCCTCCGGCAATTCCGATAATTAACATTTAATTACTCCATTTGTCTCAGCTGTCTAATCAATAGAAATAGCTTTTATAGTTATCATCAAATTCGTGATCGTTACTTGCTTTACCTGCCGTGAAACAGAATAAATCGCAAAAAGTTTAAACCAATTGTCCAAGGAGGATCGCGATATGCATGATAGCCGGAAATTAAATCATGTGAAATCAGATTTGAAAGTTTCTGCTGCGTCAATTATGTTAAAAAACAATGAAAAGAGAACCTTTGATAAGTATCTTCAATCTTGTATTTTTTGGTTTTCGATGGAAGCAGGGAATTATTTGCATTGCGCGAAGTTATTTAATTGAGGGGGTGGCTTTTATTATGTGCGCACACGCGCAAGAGCGCTTATTAAAGGTAATGGTACCTCTTCTAGCGATTATTGCTCATCTGGGGGCCTTGGTCCAATTTCGTTTACAACAAGGAGCATCCTTATTACCTCTTCATTGGGGGCTACAGTTTGACTTTTTATTGGCTTTTTCCTTAGTCCTGTCAGTACTCCCTTTTTTCTGCCGCCGGCCGGTGATGATTTGGACGGTATTGTGCCTGAAAGGGGTCATTTTTTTACTGGTGGGATTGCCGATGGGCGGCTATCTGGGAATTGAATTGACCTTGTTGACGGCGTTACTGATTGAGGCGATTGTTTATACCGAATTTGTGGAAGGTTTCGTTTACTCAATTATCATTATCCTTTTGACCATCATTTTTCAGCACCGGCTTAGGGCTTGGGGAGTCATGCTTCCAACCGCCTCAAATCATGATATATTCTCATTATTGTTATATTCCATATTCATCATTACATTAACTGAATTATTGCGACTGCAAAACAGTCTGCCGTTGAAAGAACTGAACCGCCGGTTCCATGAAGCCACTCTCAGACTGGCGGAAACCAATATTCAATTACAGGAATACGCCGTTTTAGCTGAACAGCAGTCTGCCGCCAATGAACGGAAGCGGCTCTCGCGGGAGATCCATGATTCTTTGGGTTATACATTAACCAACTTGTTGATGATGCTGGAAGCGGCGCTGGATCTCTCACAGGAAAGTCCGGAGGAATTGCCGGAACATTTAGAGCGCACCCGGGATCAAGCTAAAGAAGGCTTGACGGAGATCCGGCGCACTTTAAATTTATTACGGACCGAACAGCAGTCAATCAAAGGACTCTCGGCAATTCATAAACTAATTGACTCTTTTACCAAGGCTACGCATTTGGAAGTTGAATTAAACCTGGGTGACGCCCCTTTGCATTTTGGGGAGGAAGCCGACTGGGTTGCCTACCGGCTGGTGCAGGAAGGAATCACCAACGCCATCCGTCATGGAAAGGCGACCCAAATCTTCATTTCATTTTTTCGAAAGGGTGACGGGATCGGCATCCAGATCAAAGATAACGGAAATGGGGCGGCGCTGATTGAGGAAGGTTACGGCCTAATCGGGATGAGAGAACGGATCGAACGTCTGGGAGGCAATCTCATGGTATCAAGCAAACCCGGTGATGGATTTTCGCTGTCAGCTTGGATGCCGATTGATATGTAAAAGGAGAACCATGGATAAGATCAAATTATTGCTGGTTGATGATCAAACTTTATTTGTGGAAAGCCTGAAGACGGTCCTAAGGACCCGGGCCAAGGACATGATCGTTGTCGGAGTAGCTAATGATGGTCCGGCGGCTTTGGCAATGATTACCGCTGAACAACCCGATGTTGTTTTGATGGATGTCCGGATGCCCGGAATGAACGGTGTCGAAGCCACTCGCAGAATTAAAGAAAGGTACCCGGCAATCCGGGTCTTGATGTTGACCACTTTTGACGATGATGACTATGTCATTGAAGCCCTGAAGCTGGGTGCGGTAGGGTATCTATTGAAAGATATGCCGCCGGCAGAGTTAATCACAGCCATTCGGGCAATCCATGAGGGCGGGGTTTTGATTTCCCCAAAAGTGGCCGCCAAAATCGTGGATAAGCTAGTTTTTAAGCCCGGAAAGGAACATAGTCCGGACCCGGAGAATTCACTGTCCGGTAATCTGAGCAACAGGGAAAAAGAGGTCTTACGGCTGCTGGCTCAAGGTCTTGACAATAAGGAAATTGCGGCCAGATTATTTATCGCCGAACAAACCGTTAAGAATCATGTAAGTGAAATCTACTCCAAACTGGGAGTCCACGACAGGGTTCAGGCATCCCGCAAAGCTAATGAAATAGGAATCGGTTGACCGTCCGGTATGGATGGTTTTTTTATAACTAGTAGAGCGTCTCGTAAATAAATTAGCTCTCAAAATCGCGAAGAGACGCTCTACTTAAGTAGTTTAACGTCCTCCGGACGTTCCGGCGCATGGAAATTTTACTAGTTATTTATGTGACGAACTACTAGTACTGGAGTACTAGATGAAAGAATACCAAAAACAGTACCGCCGTATCAAGTATTTTTGATTCATACTATGTTACAATTTTACTAACAAAATTGGGAAATGAATCAGTCTCAGCATTATAATATCCCAAATAACATTAAGGGAGGACGGATTAGTGAAAAAAATCTTTACAATTCTTATTCTATCTTGTTTAGCGGTCTCGCTCTTTATTGGTATTGCGGGCGTTCAAGCGAAAGGCCCAACCGAAATCAGTTTCTATCTTTGGGACGACCCTGTTTACAGACAGATTGTGGATGCTTATAACAACAGTCAAAAAGAAATTTTTGTCAAAGCGACTTACCTTCCTGCCACCGATTATGAAACCAAGATACTTACTTTACTTGCCGGTAGAGTCGATATGGATTGCTACATGCAGAAACGGGTAGCCGATATGTATCCGCAAAATGCCAACGGCTTTATTGAACCGCTTGATAAATTGGCCAAGAAATACAATGTCAAATTTGATGCTTACAAAAAATATAAGGATTACATTTCGATCGATGGTAAATGGCTTGCTATACCGTTCCGTGGCGCCGGCTACTATACGTATTATAACAAAAAATTATTCGATAAAGCCAAAATTCCTTATCCGACCGAGTATGTAAAAAAAGGCCAATGGACCTGGAGCAAATTTGTCGAAGTTACCAAAAAACTTTCCAGCGGCGACGGCAAACAATACGGTGCGGTAATGTATACCTGGCCGGTCAACACCTTCCTGCCAGCTTATCAAAAATATGTTAACTTCATTGATGCCAACGGCAAACTTGATGTTGATACCCCTTCCGTCATATATTCAATGCGGATAAGACGCGATTTGGAAAAAGCGAAGGCAATCATTCCGTTAGCTGAATTAAAAGCTACCAAAACCCATTATTCCACTGCTTTCTATGGCGGCAACGTGGCTATGTGCCTTATCGGCGAGTGGTTTCCGCAATTTATGGCCGCCGGCCGGGATAAGAATTTACTCAAAGATTTTACTTGGAAAGATTGGGCAATTACCCGCATTCCCTGTGATACTCCCAATTATAGCACGTCCGGAATTCCTACGGAAAATCATATTTATGCCGGGTCCAAGAATAAAGATGCTGCCTTTAAGTTCATTGCCTGGGCTGGCGGTACCGCGGGCGCAAAAGTTGTTGCTGCTAACGGTATCCTCCCCGCGTTGGTAGATAATCAAGTCAAGACTGTATTAGCTTCAGTCGTACCCGATAAAGAATCGATTAAGTACTTGAGTGAAGACGTACCGGTATTTGGTGCTTATACCAATAAATACGGTACCAAAATTGAAACTCAAGTGTTGAATCCTTTGATTGAAAAATATTTGACCACCGATATGAGCGACAGCGAATTCTTAGGAGAACTTGACAAACAATTAAAAGATGTAATTAGTTCCACGCCTTAAGACTAAAATTATAGCGGTTTAAGCCTAAGCCAGAGGTTTCGGGATTATCCGGAACCTCTGGCTTCTAGCAAAGGAGACATGGAAATGAAGTCATCCTATCGACCCAATAAATGGTTTACCGTCCTGCTTTTTTTATTACCGAGTTTAATTGGGTTTGTAGTTTTCGTTTTAATTCCGATTATTGCAATGATTTGCCTGGCCTTTACCAACTATTCCGGTGGTTTTAAGACTAGTTTTATCGGACTTGATAATTTTGTAAGGGCCATAAACAACAGTAACTTCCAGAATGCATTGTCAAATACGATTCGATTTACCGTAGTGACTGTTATATTTCAATTGTTGTTGGGATTTATTTTTGCAGTCATTTTGAATGGGAAATTAATCGGCAGGACTCTTTTCCGGGCAATTATTTTTTTGCCGGTGATTTTATCCAACATTGCCGTATCCTTAATTTTTGTGTTGATATTTCATCCAAGTAAAGGACCATTCAATCATTTCCTGCTCTCAATTGGCATGCCTGCTATTCCCTGGTTGACCAGCCCTAAAACCGCTTTAATGACGATAATTTTAGTGACATTATGGCAATCATTCGGTTATTATATGGTTCTATTCTTAAGTGGATTACAAACTATCAATCCTGAATTATATGAAGCCGGGGCGATCGATGGCGCCAATAGTTTCCAAAGGCTTATTCATATAACCGTGCCCATGTTAAGTCCAACGACATTTTTATGTGTGATTATGTCGGTGATTAATTCTTTTAAGGTATTTGATCAGATATTCGCTATGACCGGCGGCCAATTGGGAGGGGGGCCGGCAAGTTCAACCACGGTTTTAGTATTCGATATTTACCAGAGAGCCTTTACCAATTATGAGATGGGTTACGCCTCCGCAGAATCGTTAATTCTTTTAATCCTTGTATTGTTGATAACAATCATCCAATACCGTGGCCAACACAAGTGGGTGACTTACGAATAGATTCCATTGACTGAATTTAAATGCAGGAGGAGTATTATGGACCAGAAAAAGAGCGCAGTGTTGAATGACGAGCTATTTTCCGCATCATCAAAAATTGATTGGGAAAAAGTGTTCGGCAAAATATCAACTTATCTGCTTTTGGGTATTGCTTCGTTCCTAATATTATTACCGTTATTACTTATGATTTCAGTAGCATTCAAGAATGAAATGGAGATCTTTGATTATCCCATAAATATAATCCCAAAACAGGCTACTATCGCCAATTTCAGCAGATTATTCTTTGATCAGTCCGGGAAGCTTGACATGAATTCATTTCCGATTTATATTTTCAATTCCATCAAAGTTACATCGATTATTATGATAATCCAGCTTTTTACCTCAACAACAGCTGCTTATGCTTTTGCTAAACTAAAATGGAAAGGCCGCGAGGTATTATTCCTAATATATGTTAGTTCAATCATGATACCGGTTCAGATTACCATCATTCCCCAGTTTATCATGGTTCGAACCCTGGGTTTATATAACACCCACCTGGCTTTGATTTTATTGGGTTCCTTTACTGCATTTGGAACATTTTTGGTCAAACAATATTTTATGACTATCCCGGATTCTCTATTGGAAGCAGCCCGAATTGACGGCGCCAACGAGTTTTATATTTACTCCAAAATTATGCTGGCGTTGTCAAAACCAGTATTGGCCGTGCAAGTTATCTTTTCCTTCAGATACTTTTGGAATGATTTCTTTGTACCGATGATTTACTTATCGGATGCCCGATTAAAGACAATTCCACTCGGCATGGCTGATTTTGTCACCGAAAACTTTGTCTATTACGGCCCGCAGATGGCAGCCTGTATGATATCGGTTATACCTGTGGTTATCATCTTTTTATTCACCCAGAAATATTTTGTTGAAGGTGTGGCTTCGGGGAGCATCAAAGGCTAAATTGACTATTGCCTTTACTCAGGATAAAAATCCTGAGTTAACGGAATAGTCATAGGGATAAACAAAATGGAGGAAATGAAATGGCGGAACAAAAACAAGTGGAGAATCAGCAAGCGAATATTCACTGTGAAGATTATTATCAACAATATGACCAGCGGAATTTAAACCAGCAAACCATGATTTTTTCGGATAACCGGGCTAAGGAAAGTCTCGACGGAAACTGGCATTTTACCATTGATCCTTATGATACCGGCCTGCGGGCTAAATGGCACATATTGCAACCTAAAGATGAAAAAGGTAACCGGATACCTTGGGACTATGATTATGATGGTGGAGATTTGATCCCGGTGCCCTCCTGCTGGAATATGTTTAAGCCGGAGTATTATTATTATGAAGGCAGTGCTTGGTACGCCCGGGAGTTTTCTTATTACCCGGAGGCTACAGGAGAACGGATCTTTTTAAAAATCGGAGCCGCCAATTACGATGCCAAAGTTTTCTTGAATGAAGAGTTCTTGGGGAACCATTATGGCGGATCCACTCCTTTCTATGTTGAGCTTACGGCTAAGTTAAAAACCGAAAATATTATCCAGATTTGCGTCAACAACACCCGGACCCTGGACCGGGTACCGATGCGTAACACCGATTGGTTCAACTATGGCGGAATCTATCGTGATGTTGAATTATTCCGTTTGCCGCCGGATTTCATCAGGGATTTTTCGGTGGCTTTGGTACCGGATAACACCTTCAGCCGGATCCGGGTAACAGCCTCCGTGGATAAACCGCTAAATGGCGAACAGTTGTTTTTCGAGATACCGGAGTTAAATATTGCTAAAACCGTAACGTTGCAGGACGGAAGCTGCCAATTTGAACTGGAGGCTTCCCCCGAATTATGGTCGCCGGAAAATCCGCGCTTATATGAAGTGAAGGCCGGTTTTCGCGGGGACCGGGTATGGGATAAAGTAGGTTTCCGGCAGATAACGGTTGATGGAACCAAAATTTTTCTTAACGGCAGGGAAGTTTTTCTGCGTGGGATTTGTGCCCATGAAGATGATACAGTGCTCGGAAAAAGCTCGAATGAAGCCGATATCCGGCGCAGGTTTGCCGATGCCAAGGAGCTTGGCTGTAATTTTATGAGGTTAGCCCATTATCCCCATACCGAACTGGCCGCTAAAATCGCCGATGAAATTGGGATAATGCTGTGGGAGGAAATCCCGGTCTATTGGGCGATTGATTTTGTGAATCCGGCTACGTTCCAGGACGCTGAAAACCAGCTGATTGAGCTCATCAAGCGTGACCGCAACCGGGCCAGCGTGATTATCTGGTCGGTGGGTAACGAAAATCCGGATTCCGACGAGAGGCTGTCTTTCATGAGCAGGCTGGCTCAAACAGCCAAGAAATGGGATCCCACCCGGTTGATTTCTGCTGCTTGTCTGGTTAATCATGTTAAACTAAAGATCGAAGATCGTTTGGTTGATTATCTGGATGTGATCGGACTTAACGAATATTACGGCTGGTACAATCCGAATTTTGAGGAGTTGGTGCAACTGGGGGCCAATTCCAATCCCCAAAAACCGGTGATAATCTCCGAGACGGGAGCGGACGGCCGGGCCGGTTATCATAGCAGCAAATCGGATTTATTCTCTGAGGAGTATATGGAGGAGGTTTATAAAAAACAAGTGGCGATCCTGCGGGAATTACATTATGTGAAAGGATTATCGCCCTGGATCCTCTATGATTTCCGGGCTGAAAGACGTTATAACCGGTACCAACAGGGGTATAACCGTAAAGGGTTGATTGCATCCGATAAAAAGACCCGGAAGTTGGCGTTTTATGTACTTCAAAAGTTTTATCGGGATAAGATGCGGGAAACGAGCGTTATGAAGAAGACTGATGGGTAAGGTAGTTCTACTATGGGAGGCAAATCGTCCAACATTGACCGTGTTCGCCTATTGGTATACGCTTGCCCTGCTATTGATTATTGTTGGTGTGTTCGGCATGATGGTTCAGTTGTCCCGTAGTAGTCTTCCGGAATCGGTGTTCCGCTTTACACAGTATCTCAGTGGCATCGACATGCTCATCGCGGCTATCGGGTCCAGATGGGAGGTGGGAGCGCATGCGACCACGCTCACGCAGGCGATTAATAAGCCGCCAATAATTTGTTTTAGAGAATCATCCTATAAAATAAAATTTATCGAATGAACCCGGAACTACCGGGTTTTTCTTTTGGGAGACGATACATTGGTGTCTGGGATACCATTACACAGCAACTAATATTAAAAATAAACTAAAGCTGTGTGAATCAACAAGCATCATTGAATAATCTTCTTGTATGAATCAAGGAAAATATGTCGCAAATCATCTAGGCGTTTAAAACTTTTTGCGACATATATACTTAAGAAAAACAAAGTCCAATGAAGGTTGTTAATGAATTATCATCCTCGTATAAAGGGTCTGTTGCAAAATGATTAAAAATCGAAGAGATATAAAATTTATTGACCTGGTTTATAATTGTTTGCCAATATATTGTATATCTCTATCAATAAAAACTCTTTTGCAACAGACCGTTTTATCTTATTCCAATTCCAGACTTAAGCATAGTTGTTAAAAGGTATCTAAAGCCGAACAATTCTTTTATCACACAGGATCTAAAGAATTCATAAGCTGAAGTAAGAATGAGCGAACTAAGTAAAATTGATATATTCACCCCTGTTTGATTCGCCAGTTGATTGGTATCGATATCTGGGACCGGGCGCAGGAGAGCGCGACATGCGCCATGATGGCTATTCCGGTTCCAAGCAACTAAGGAGGATTATACCATGCGTTCCTGGGAAGTACGTAATATTCTCGCCGGAGCCCTGACTATGGCCACTCAAATGGGGATACCCGTATCAGTTGCCGTTACGGATGACACCGGACGCCTGGTAGCTTTTAAGCGCCATCCAGGCGCCATCCTGGCCAGCGCCCGATTGGCCCAAGACAAAGCGTTTACGGCAACGTTGTTTGCCATGCCGACCCACCTATTAGCCGAACAAGTCCAGCCCGACCAGACTTTATTCGGTTTCCTCGGCGCCTATGGCGACCGGGTGGTACTCCTTGGCGGTGGAATTCCACTGGTGGCGAATGGCCGGATGATCGGAGCCTTAGGGGTCAGTGGCGGGCAGGTTAAGGAAGACATCGTGATCGCTGAGGCTGGGGTCCGCGCTTTGGCTATCGGGCAATCCAAACCCCAGACAGGAGGCTGGCCGCTGCCGGCGCCTTGCCCAAACAACTCCGGGTTGCGGCGTTATCTGGAAGCCGTGGATCTTTTTGAGCTTCGCCTGATCACCGAGGCGCGGCTGTCACCCGAAGGGAATCGAGTTTGCTTTGTAGAGAAGATTTTTGTGCCGGAGGAGAACAAGTACCGTTCCCATCTCTGGATGGTACCAGCTGCCGGGGGGGAACCTCGACCCTTTACCGAAGGGGCGCATCTTGATTTTGCCCCCGCCTGGGCGCCGGATGGCAGCCAGATCGCCTTCCTCTCCACGCGCAGCGGTTCGCCGCAACTCTGGATTATCTCTGCCAATGGCGGAGAAACCCGGAAATTGACGGCGCTAAAAGGGATAGAGGGTCACCCGGTTTGGGCGCCGAACGGCCGGTGGATTGCCTTGACGGTATTCTTGGATGAGAAAGGCCTTCGGCCCGAAAAAGAGGAAGGTACCGTACTGTCACCCCGGGAGCGGTTTACCGGGGACATCCGGCGGATTACCACTTTACCCTTTAAACTAAACGGGGTAGGATTCGTTGGTAATAAGTTCAAACAGATCGTTCTCATTGATGTCGAAAGAAAAACTAAACCCAAGGTATTGACTCAAGGCGTGACGGACCATATGGATCCAACCTGGTCGCCGGATGGGCGGTACCTAGCCTTTTCAATGCGTAAACCGCTGGTAACCAAAATAATCGATCCTAACCGGATCTTGGTGGAAGATATCGGGTTGATCCCGGCGGAAGGCGGGACCGTTCGTAAACTGACCGGAAGCGTGGGGCCCGCTTCCAACCCGGCCTTTTCACCCGATGGCAAGACCATCGCCTATATCGGGCATGCCCGGCAATACGGGGATTATACCCAACCGTCGGTCTGGGCCGTAAGCACTGAAGGAGGAGAACCCCACGACGTTACCGCCGGCTTTGACCGTCCTTTCGGCAATCGGGCCATCGGGGATTTGCTCGGGTACGATGAAATATCAATTACGCCAGTGTGGTCGCCTGACGGACGATTTCTCTACTACCTGGTCAGTGATAGTGGCCTAACTTACCTGGCGCGGATCGACATGGAAAGAGGACTGATCCAGCCAGTAACACGGGGGAAACGGGTCATTTACCATTTCAGTATGAGCCGGGACGGGCAGCGGGCGGCTTTTTGCCATTCAGACCCGGTAACCCCCAATGATATCATGCTCTTAGAGTTGAATAATCCGCTGTGTGAAGTTAGATTAACCGAAGTGAACCGGAAATTATTGTCCTCGGTTGCCCTGGCCGTACCGGAGAACTACACCTTCCATTCAGACAATATTGCTGTAGAGGGATGGATCCTGCGTCCTCCCGTAACACCATCGGTTAACTCTCCCGCCGTTTTGGAGATTCATGGCGGGCCCACTGTGATGTATGGATACCTCTTTTTCTTTGAGTTTCAACTGCTGGCAGCGGGTGGCATTACTGTTGTCTATGCGAACCCCCGGGGAAGCATGGGGTATGGGCAGGAATTTACCGCCGCCATTCGGGGTGACTGGGGCAATAAGGACTTTCAGGATGTAATGAACGCAATTAAAGCCGCCGTGGGAAGGGGAAGCATTGATCCCGCGCGGTTGGGCGTAGCCGGCGGCAGTTACGGCGGGTTCATGGTGAACTGGATCTTAGGCCACGCCAACTGTTTTAAGGCCGCCGTCTCTATGCGCAGCATCAGTAACGCATATAGCTTTTTCGGGACCAGCGATTTCGGATTTACCGAACTTGGAGAATTTGGCGAACCTCCTTGGCGTATCCCCGACGTCTACTTGGGGCATTCACCAATTAGCTTTGTAGACCGGGTAAACACACCCTTGCTGATGATTCAAAGCGAAAATGATTTCCGCACGCCCATGTCCGAGGCGGAACAGTTTTACACCGCGCTGAAAGTCCTGGGGCAAGATGTTGTCCTCCTGTGGTATCCCAACGAAAATCATGAGTTGAGCCGTTCGGGAGAGCCCTGGCACCGTCTACACCGCTTGGAATCCATTGTACGATGGTTTACCGAACACTTGAAACCTTAAACTTAAATCAGTTTACAAAACATCTTATGGGGTAGCGGCTATTAGGGATAAGGATAGTAAGCCCAAGGTTTGATAAGATGCTAAAATAAGGGTTGAGTAATGACAGCTAGTATATCACCGTTTTGTTTCATGGCATATGCGGCGTAGTTGGGAACCGGAGTTGCAGAGTCCAACAGTAAGTTTGAAGTTGCTCTTAGAGAAATTGGGAGCGATTCTGCGAAATAGCGCCGAGACACAGCCGGAGCTTTGAAATTGTAACTAGGGCAACCCAAGAACAACAGGAACTTTATCGGTTGTTAGGTGTTCAGTTACCGTTGCAGTCAGAAATGTTAAAGGCCAAAATGGGCTTTTTTCGTACCGTTTCAGCCTTTTTTTATTGTTTGGGAGATCAAACTTCCGTTTAGACAAGCGGGGAGGGAGATTATAACTGAAGTCATTTTATGGTTTGTTTCGGTGGGAAAGAAAAGACCCGTAAAACAATAGGATTATAGGCACAGGAAGTAGTTAACGACACCCTCTGAAATTCCGTCAGCTATTAGATTTTGATAGTCATTATTCGTAAGACATAATGCTTCCGCAGGATTGGATAGATACCCCATTTCAATTAATGCTGCGGGTATGTCATTGTGAACAAGTACATAAAAATTAGCTGGGCTAACTCCATTATCGACTGCGCAAGTTGCATTTACTAAACAAGTTTGGATATTGCTGGCAAGTCCAGAAGAACGTTCTTCCGGAAAGTAACTGGTAGGACCTTCAAGCCTGATATTTGCAGCACCATCAACATGTAGGCTTACGAAAATATCAGCGTGAGAGGTTTTAGCAACCTCTACTCTGGCTTGGAGATCGGCTTCAAGATTTGAGTCAGCTGGTACCAGGCTAACGTCACATGTTCGTGTCATAACAACTTTAGCGCCTAACCGGCATAGTCTTTTACGTAGTTTAAGAGCGACTGACAGATTGATATCAGATTCCCGAAACCCATAATGTACGGCACCCGTATAAAAACCTCCATGACCAGGGTCGAGGACAACAATTTTATTCAATAACGGTTTTGATGCCCCAACACATCCATAGTCGCATCTGCCGAAGTCTTTTAGATGACTGGCATCAAAGTATAACAATTTTTTTACCTCCAATACGTACTTTGGTACATATTATGTTAAGCGACAAAAGGAAGTTCCGGCAGTGGACTTAGCCCAATAAGGTCTCAAGAGAGAGGGTGCAGACTACATGTCGACTTCAAAGTGCGGTCGAGCAAGGTCATATCATATAGTAGGTACGAATCCTACCCGGAAAGGGGCAGCCAAATTACCAGTAATGAGTTTTGAAGCCGATAGGGTAACCTAAAGGTTTAAGCGTAGACATCGCGAGGTAGCGGGCCAAAAACCGGAAGGTTGAAGGGATAGAGCCTCGTAATACATCTAAGTCGGGAAGGCCGATGCAGTTTATGCACCTACCCTGAGAGGGACAAGTATGGTGGATAAGATTCTGAAAATTTTTGATAATCAGGAAGGTTTTCCCTGAATTGTTTAAGAATTTAATAAAAGAACCCCTTGTAAAGCCGATGACTTTTCAAACTTTTTGAAGGCAAAACGAC
>JAEZKW010000255.1 GCA_023415375.1 Bacillota bacterium | reverse complement strand
AATTGCGGTATCCGGAGCCGACTTTCGAAAGAAAGGAGTGATCTTAAGGTGAAGATTGCAATGGAGGTGGCTGTCGTCTGACAGCCGGAAGGGTGTGTCGAACCAGTGGTTCGGCCACCCTTATTTTATATTTAAAACTTAATAATCACGTTATTATCCGGTGGGGGTGTATCCCAGTCATTAACGACATAGTTACTAAACAGAGTCTTTTCCATACTAAAATGGGGATTAATCCATGGTGCATCATTCCAATGACCATGATATTTTGTTCCTGCGCTGTCTTAAGTTGATCAAAAATCCAATTTAAACATTTGGCATTCAGACCGGAACCAGTAACGGGTGCTCCCTTGGCTTGATTATTTTTATCTATGAAATCGCATCCGCAGTCGGTTATGCCGACCCGGCCTATTTTGGCCGGGTTTTCGGGAAGTATTTTGGCGTTACGCCTACCGATTACCAAAATCATAAAGAAATTATTTTTATGGATGTTGATAAACCCGGACATAATCTACAAGCATCTGTTGGGGAAACACCGTCGTTTTGTCGGGGTAGCCCGGCCAAGATCCTCCCACAGCGACATTGAGTATAATGAAAAATGGATGATCGAAAACCCACTTGTCCGAAACCTCATTCGGGGTTTGGGAAAAATATTTTTTACCGTCAAAGTACCAACGGATTTCTTTGGGCTCCCACTCAATAGCGAAGACATGAAAATCATCGGCCAGCTTTTCTTTGAAGTTAATAATCGAGGAGGGTCCCCTGCCGCCGCTGTATCCCGGACCATGTATTGTACCATGGACCGTATAAGGTTCGTAGCCAATGTTTTCCATAATGTCAATCTCACCGCAATTAGGCCAGTTATGGATGTCGATATCGTTCCCCAACATCCAAAAAGCCGGCCATATTCCCTGACCGTATGGTACTTTGATCCGTGCTTCAATCCGGCCGTATTTCGGTTCAAACTTGCCTTTTGTTTTAATCCGTCCCGAAGTATACTCCCAGCCCTGATATTGTTCTTTTAAGGCTTTAATAACTAAACAACCGTTCTCTTGATAGACGTTCTCAATACGATCGGTATAATATTCCGATTCTTCATTGCCCCAATGGCCGCCGCCAATATCGAACACCCATTTTGTACTGTCAATGGCGGACCTGTTAGGGCTGTCAAAATCATCGCTCCAGACCAATTTCCATTCGGTTGATTCGGCTTTAAGCGGCAACGGCAACAAAAGCAAACCGAATACAATGAGTAATCCAAAAATTACAATCATTTTTTCTGTGCTCATTCGCTTTATCCCCCCATTAATTAATTTTTAAAAATTACTTTCACCTCATGTTCCCGGTCATCCTCCCAAAATGGTAATACCATGTCTCGAAAAATACAATTATCTATGGTGATGGAGACATCAGCGTCGGCTGCCCTGTAAAAACCTAATGGTTTTTGGATTTGGATCCGGTAAACGGCCTTTCCGGTATTTAATCTGTATTCCAATGATTCGGATTCCGGTTGCAATAGCGGATCAATTTTAATACCTTGCATGGTATGTTCGATTCCTAACATTGAAAATAATGCCAGTGTGAACCAGGTAGAGGTACCACTCAGCATCGGACCGATATTTTCCCCGGTCTCACTGTTATTATACTGAGTACAAAAACGCGGATTCCCACAAATAACAAAGGGATTTGACATTGTCCTATATGGGAGGACTAGATTAAGCATCCAGTAAGACAGCTGGGTAAGTTCTTCGGCTAAAGCACGATTAACCACTTGTTTGGCGGCTTTAAACATCGCCACGACAGCCATCATACAAGCGTGTTTGAAGACTCCTCCGTTTTCACGGTCACCGGGGAAATACTCTCCGGATGCAGTACCATGTGTTATTTTGTTGAGATTGGCAGGTGAAACCAGCTTGAGTCCGAATGGAGTTTGCAGCACCTTCGTCACAACCGTCAACATAGTCCTAATCTGGTCTTCACTGGCCGAATCGGAGAGGATAGCCCAACTGAATGAATTTAAAAAATATGTACCATCTATTTCAGGATCATCTGACAGCCCATCTCCACGGGCACCCAAGAAAGTAAATTCATTATTCTGAAAGCGGTTAAATAATACCCGTCCGAAAAAATCACCTTTCCAGGCGTGAGTTTGTAAGTTATTATATAATTGCTCGGATAAACATTTCAATTTTTCAGCATATTCCCCGTCATTTTTATCCCGGGCCAGGATCGTCATCTCATCCATTGCTACTTTAAGGAGAAACGCATTCATAACACTTTCCGAATAATCGCTGTTCAATGGTTGACCAAACTTGCCGCCTTTGGCTATTTGCTCCCGGTATAGCTTTTCTTTGGTCACTCCATTACAATAGTTATCATCTAGCTTTAAACAATCGTTCCAATCCGCATAATCCAAGAGTGGCAATCCGTGTTTCCCGACAGAGATTTCACCCGAATATTGCAGGATGGCTTTTACAGTTTCCCAAACAGCTCGAGTCCGAACTGGATCGGTCCCTGCGATTTCGCATTCCTCATCCAGGATCTCAAGATTACCGGTAAGATTAATATAGCGGTATAGCGCCTGTATAAACCATAGTGCATCATCGGACCATTTTCCCGGTTCCTTACCTACCCAAAAAAAGTTGTGATAGGCGTACCCGAACTCAAAGATTTTGCTGCACCACTCTTTGAGCAATTCTTTTACAAACTCCTCCCTACCCATAGCGACCAAATAATACATACTCGCATAAATATCTTGGATTTCCCTAAATCCAATCTCGCGGTAGCCTTTTTGAGTCTGGCAGAAAGACCGGGAAACAAAGGTTTGATATAATACCTGAAATGGTAAATTTCTATTACAATACTGATTAAACGTTTGATCCGCAGTTTTAATTTGCAAGTAGTCACAATACCGCTGAAAAAAAAGATCATTCTCGGCTAATGTATGGGCCAGTTCACCGGGTTTACTATATTTATTGACCAGATTTTGAATTTCATCCTTAAAAGTATGTTCTTGAAAATGCTCATTGACTTTTGCCGAAACCACGCCTGTGAAATTATCACAACTACATTCCTGACCGGGTAATATTGACAATACGGCAGCAACTGCAAAAAATCCGGGTCCTTTGCGATAAAGTTGATTGCTTAGGTGATATAGTCCGCCGGGGTTTTCCAAAGTGCCATTACCGACAAATTCATTATAATTGAAACAGAATTCTCTGGGAAAAGATACTTCATCCGCCTGATGAATAATCATCGTATGAAACCGTAGATCTTCCCGGGCGTTTTCAGGGCGGTAGTCTGATCCCATTGCCATGATGGAACCATCATCATTCTTTAACAACTTTGATTGCATAATAATATTGGTATATAACACATCTTCCTGTAAGGCATTTGGGTAAGCAGGGCCGAACATTCCGGTATACACCAATTTTAATTGCCTTTGTGTTTTTCCCATATTGCGGATAATGATTTGCTGGGCTTCCGCAGCCATAGGCAAACCATTCTCCTGAGGCAGGAGGAAAATAAGCCTGGTAATCTTTAGTCCACACTTGGTTTTGTATTCAATCATAGTTTTGTTTTGTGAATGGGTGCAAACAGCTGTTTCAACGTTTATGTCATTGGGATCACCGGAATAAAATATCTTTTGTTCATTTTCCACTAGATAAAATTGACGGTTGGCTGGAAATCCGTTTTCCTCTTGCCTAACATCCCATCGGGTGGCCAGTGCTTGTGTGGCGGCGTGGGAACGGAAGCTTCCTCGTCCCAGTCTGTCAACAACGCTTTTAGGTGTGGTTTGCAATGGACGCGGAAATTCAATCCTGTTTCCCAGCATCAAATTGATATTAAAATGCGGCCCCGGCGATGGAGATCGTAAATCAATAACATGTTCCCCCTGCTCATTGAGATATCCACTCCAGGTACCAACTCTTGCTAATATCTCGGACAAAGCTGATTTAATATTTTCAGGAATATTGGTTAAACTCACTAAGTGGCCGTTAAAAATGTAAATGGAGATATTACCATCACCGTCCGGTAATGAATTATCATTATTTACAATGAGCAATGAATGAGTATTTTCAATCTTACTATTTAGATAGGATGCAAGCAGATTATTATTAAAGATCTCAAGCATTACCGGCGCCTTAAAAGATAAATTGGCTATCCCGATTACTCTTTTCATATCGCTATCCGCATATAAGGCATCAATTGCCCAATCCGACTGTAAGATATCGGCAAATACCTTTCTTAGTATCGATTCGGCAGTATCGATTAACCCTCTTGCAACGAATTCTTCAACCATTTCCAGCAGCTCCTTGGTAGTTTTTTGTTTATAAAGAAATACCCAAACTATCATTGCCTGTCTAATATTATATATTATAATAAGCGATCTTTTACGAGAATACCATAAAAATATATGAGAAGCCTGAATATTATGTGTTTTTTATTTATTTTTTACCGTAAAGTATAGGAGTAGTACGGTAAATGCCAAAATTTATTTTGATAAACCCAATTATACCAAGGAAACAAAAAAATGATCCCAGGTCTAAAATTAGATACCTTTCAATTTATTGGTAAGTTAGGTATATTAATTTCATTGCTTAGTATGCAATATCAAATCGGAAGTAAAATGAAAAATCAATTTGGTCGGTTTTAAGTTGCTTCTTCGGCTTGTTTGTGTTTCTGAAAGGCTCTTTCAAAGTGACTTTCATAGGTGGTTAATATGATTTAGCATTAATATGAGATAGGGGGGAATGTTTTGTCATTTCCAAAAGAGTTCGTTTGGGGAGCTGCAACCGCTGCCTATCAGATCGAAGGCGGGGCTTATGAGGATGGTAAAGGGCTCTCAATTTGGGATGTTTTTTGTCGGAAAAATGGGGTAATTAAAGACGGCTGTAACGGTGATACTGCTTGTGATCATTATCATTGTTATGCAGAAGATGTGGATTTGATGAAACAAATCGGATTGCAGGCTTATCGCTTTTCGATAGCTTGGCCGAGAATTTTACCGGATGGAACCGGAAAGCTCAATGAAATGGGTCTTGACTTTTATGACCGGCTGGTTGATAAGCTCATCGCCAGTGGTATTACGCCCTATGTGACATTATTTCATTGGGATTACCCTTATGAGCTTTATAAAAAAGGCGGTTGGCTTAACGAAGACAGTCCACGCTGGTTTGCCGATTATGTAAGAATCATAGTGGAGCGGCTTTCGGATCGGGTATCCCATTGGTTTACCATCAATGAACCGGAATGTATAATTGCCCTAGGGCATCAAGATGGAGTCCATGCTCCCGGTATTAAACTAAGTCTCCAAGAAAACGCCCTGGCCGCCCACCATCTACTATTGGCCCATGGCCTGGGTGTTCAAACAATTCGTGGATTTGCAAAACAACCATGTAAAATAGGATTTAGTCCAGCACTATCGATTACGATTCCAGATTCTGATTCCGTTGTTGACATTGAAGCTGCACGACGGAGGATGTTTACAGAAGAAAATATGAATTTTTGGTCGAATGCTTTTTGGTTGGAACCGATATTTAATGGAGCTTATCCAAAAACAATCTGGAATAGTGCGCTGGCAAAGCACATGCCGGAAATTAAACCGGATGATTTGGCGATCATCTCCCAGCCCCTCGATTTCTTCGGGATGAACCATTATGCGGGTACCCGGATTAAGCTCATGAATAATGGGCCGACGGATGTTCCGCCCGTTCAGGGCGCCCCACTTACTAAGTTCAATTGGGCAATAACCCCGGAGAGTCTTTACTGGGGGCCGAAATTTTGCTTTGAACGATATCACAAACCAGTCTTGGTTACTGAAAATGGCTTATCTAACAGTGATTGGGAGTTCTGTGACGGCGCGGTACATGATCCACAAAGGATTGACTTTCTCTATCGTTATCTCCGCCAATATTTAAAGGCGGCTGAGGATGGTGTGGCGATGGAGGGCTATTTTCATTGGTCATTACTGGATAACTTTGAATGGGCCGAAGGTTACCGGGAACGGTTTGGCCTTATATTTGTTGATTATACTTCTCAGAAGCGCATTGTCAAAGATTCGGGATATTGGTATCGACAAACTATTGCCAGTAATGGTGAAAATCTATCCAGACCGCCTGTTTATAATTGCACAGGCGTATAAATAATATACGTAACAGCAAATTCGAGTTACCGCGACAATAGTACCGATTTATTACGAACAGTTCCTTTTCTCAACGAATGAAGTTTAAAGTTTTCTTTGAGAAAAAGAATTTTTTTTATAGGAACTGGTTGCCATCTACGAAAACCAAAAAAATGATCCCCTATCTAAAATCAGATACCTATGAAATTTTTAACGTAAAATTTATAATTATATAAGGTTCTATTAAAGATATAAAAATAGCGGGGTAAAAAAACATGGCATCAAACTCAGAAGAAATTCCATCTGGCGAAAGCAAATTTTGTCGATTTAGGCGTAAACTAGCCGGGCAAAAATATTTACAAGTTATGACTATTCCCGGAATCATTTGGTTGTTGATTTTTTGTTATATACCGCTGTATGGAATCACCATCGCCTTTAAGAATTATAATATTGTAAAACCGATTTCGGAAGCTCCCTGGGTTGGTTTACAACATTTTTATGACTTTTTTATGGATGAAAACTGTCTGCTGGTCATTAAAAATACGTTGGGCATCAGTTTATATAAACTGGCAGTTGGGTTTCCATTAGCGATTATTTTTGCTTTGCTTTTAAATGAATTGACATCGGCCAAATTTAAACGAGTTGTACAGACTATATCTTATTTGCCGCATTTCCTTTCCTGGGTTGTTTTAGGTGGACTGATGATAAACTGGTTATCGGATTCGGGAATGATAACTCAGCTCTTTGTAAAAGTTGGATTGTTGAAAGAACCCGTTGCCTATTTGGCAGATCCAAAATACTTTTGGAATTTAACTGTTATTTCAGATGTTTGGAAGGAGCTTGGTTGGTCGGCAATTCTTTACTTGGCAGCAATTGCCGGTATTGATCCGGAATTGTACGAAGCCGCTACAATTGATGGCGCCACACGATTTAAAAAAATGTGGTTTATCACATTGCCATGTATTAAAGGGACCATCGCCGTGTTGTTTGTTTTGGCGGCGAGTTCTATATTGAACAGTAATTTCGACCAAATTTTTGTATTAAAAAACTCTCTAAATTATCAAACCAGTTCTGTTATTGATATTTATATTTATCAAATGGGAATGCAATCGGCGCGGTTTTCATTCGCAACGGCGGTTGGTTTGTTGAAATCGATAATCGCTTTGTTTCTACTTTTAATGTCCAATTTCATTACGAAAAAATTAACGAATTCATCTTTATTTTAACTTTGAACCGGTAACCCGGTAATCGGAAAATCAATTTAAACGATGGTAAAAGGGGAAATTATGATATGAGTTCTGATACAAGTTCATCGAATACGAGTTCATTCGTGGAAATAAATATGACGAATGTGTCTTTGAATAATGACAAAAAAAAGTTGTTTAGCAGAAAAACCAAAGGAGACATTTTTTTTGAAGCAGCAATTGTTGTTCTAATGGTTTTTGTTTGCTTTGTCACCCTGTACCCTGTCTGGTATACCGTAGTTATATCTCTCAATGACGGGATGGATGCGATGCAAGGCGGTATTTATTTGTGGCCGCGGGTATTTAGTTTGGCGAATTACCAAACAGTATTTAGTAATACCGATATTATCAAGGGTTTCGGAGTTACTACTGCGAGAACGATAATTGCTACAGTTTTAAGTGTTCTATTTACAGCGATGGTTTCTTTTGGGATGTCCAAAAAAGAGTTGATAGGTAGAAAATTCTATTTAATCATTGGTACTATCACATTATTTTTTAGCGGCGGTCTCATTCCTTATTTCATATTGATTAAAAATTTAGGGCTGATTGACAATTTTCTAGTGTACATTATCCCGGCGATGTTTAACTTTTATAATCTCATTATTTTCAATGCCTTTTTCAAAGAACTTCCGGGAGAACTTGAAGAATCCGCCAAAATTGACGGTGCCAATGATTTTACCGTTTTCACCCGGATCATCATTCCCTTGTCTAAACCTATTTTGGCTACAATGGCACTTTTTAACGGAGTATATCATTGGAACGACTATTTTATGGGAGTAATTTTCATGATCCGGCATACGGACCTGCAACCCATTCAAACTTTTTTATACCGGGTCATTGCCGAAACGACTTCCAACCAAATGTTATATAGCGCTCCAGGCGGCATACAGAATACCACAGTGACTTCACAGTCCATTCGGATGGCCACGATGGTTGTTACAACACTTCCGATTATTTGTGTTTATCCCTTTTTGCAGAAGTATTTCGTGAAGGGTATGTTAGTGGGTTCAATTAAGGGTTGATTTCAGTTTATATAGCGTTTAAGCAGCGATAAGGCCAGGCTGCACAGGCGCTTATAAATAATATGAGAAAAGGAGAAAAAGAGAAATGGGCAGAAAAAAGTTTTATTCAGTCATCTTGGTAACAATACTTACCGGATTATTATTTTCGGCGTGCACGGTATGGGGTGCCGGAGATACTCCTACTTGGAAGAGTGATACTTCACCGATCACATTCGACTGGTATATAAATTATTCTTGGTTTGGTGCAAAATGGGGCGTTGATGCGACTTCCCAATACATTACCGAAAAGACCGGGGTGAGCCTCAATTTGATTGCTCCGGCAGGTAATGAAAATGAAAAACTGAATACCATGATTGCTTCGAATAGTCTACCTGATTTTATCACTTTGGGTTGGTGGGAGGAACCGCTACGGAAAATGATCGAAGGCGATTTGTTATACCCTCTCAACAAATTGGCCGACAAATATGATCTTTATTTCTATAAGGCAGCTGTTCCGGCTCGTTTAAATTGGTATAGGCAAAATGACGGCAATGTTTATGGATATCCTAATGCATCCTATTCTCCAAGCGATATCAAAAAGTACAAAGTAAAATCCAACCAGACCTTTGAGGTCCGCAAAGATATTTATGAGGCAATCGGTAAACCGGATATGCGGACTCCGGAAGGATTCTTAAAAGCTTTAAAAATGGCTAAAGAGAAATTTCCTACTGTGAACGGTCAACCGTTAATCCCGATTGGCTTCCATGAATTTAACGATGTTGGCTGCATTTCTCTGGAAGGGTATTTGCAAAACTTTTTAGCGATACCACCCGAAATCAATGGAAAATTTCAAGATCCGGTACTTGGGCTTAACAATCCGGAGTATGTGCGTTGGCTGAAGACGTTGCGAAAAGCCAACGAAATGGGTTTACTGGCCAAGGATATTTTTATCGACAAACGTTCTCAGATGGAGGAAAAGATTGCCCAAGGCCGTTATTTCGCCCTTCTTTATCAGCGAACCGATCTTGATACTCAAAACGCATCTTTATATGTAAAAAACCCCAATGAATATTACATGGCTGTCGATGGGCCGGCCAATTCCAAATTATCGCCGCCAACCCTTCAGGACCCCGGTGTTGCGGGCTGGACAGTTACATTAATCTCAAAAAATTGCAAAAATCCTAAAAGGGCAATTCAATT
>JAEZKW010000207.1 GCA_023415375.1 Bacillota bacterium | reverse complement strand
TAAAGCTGGATTTGGCTCAACGATTACTCTACCTTGATCCAAACCGCCGTTTCTGGGCTTTACATCAGTTTGAAGTCGAACATTACTTAGGTGCTGAAAATTGTGTGGGTCGCAGCAACCGCATTTTAACTTTAACTTTTGCCGTTGGGGGTGCGGGAGCTCAAAAAGAGATTGGTGCGGCAATCCTTACCAGTTTAAAGCCCCAAATTCAATGTAAACAAATCCGTTTTAACCTGGTGGCAGGGGTTCGTAGTGAGGTCCGTGACTACTTTATGGGTTATATTCATGACCTGGGACTAGAAGATGAATTGGGGATAGGAGTGAATATCTTATACTCACCCAGCCGTGACAAGTATTTCCCCCGTTTCAACATGATGCTCAGGACAACCGACATTTTATGGACCAAGCCATCGGAACTCTCTTTTTACGCTGGTTTGGGACTACCTATCATCATCGCTCCGCCTCTTGGTTCCCATGAACATTATAATAAAAAATGGCTGCTTGATCACAGGGCCGGTATTTCCCAAGAGAACCCCGATTTTTGCTCAGAGTGGCTGTTTGATTTATTAAACGAAGGGCGTTTGGCCCAAGCTGCATGGGATGGCTTTTTAAATACCCGTAAATGCGGTGCTTATAAAATCGAAAGTGTGATCAAAACCGGAACCATGTCCCATGAACGGTCACCGCTGAAGAGGTAGGCTCGGAAGAAAAAGAACTGGAATTTGAAGGTAATAAGGCCTTATTATTCCGGTGATAGCAAAAGGGCCCCGTCCAAAAAGTGTCAGAGCATTTTAAGATAAAGCGGGGCCATTGGGATATTATATTTATAGGTGATATAATCATCTCTTCAACAGATACAAAGCTGTTGGAAGAAGCGATGCCGTTAAATACGGAAATGCCCGTTTTGGGCAGATAATAAGGGTCAAAATAAGCTTATAATTTACATCTCCCCGTTTACCGTTCCCGCTAAACCAATGAGTTAGCAATAACCCACTGTAATTTCCGATAGCCAATTAAACAAATTGTTCAAAAAAAGTTCAAATATAAAGTTAAAATATAGCAAATCGCACATTACAATTCATGGGTATTTATGTTACATTTTAGTTAACAAATCCAATCAAAAGGATATACCCATGAAAATTATTGTGGTACCAGATTCTTTTAAAGGCAGCCTGAGTGCGATTCAGGCGGCAACCGCTATCGAACGAGGAATAGAACATGCCGCCGCCAAAATGGCAAAGCCGGTTGAGATTATCAAAATTCCAATGGCTGATGGTGGAGAGGGCACAGTGGAGGCTATCATCTCCGCGATCGGCGGCCGCATTATAACAACTTCCGTTTTGAATCCATTGGGTCGAGCAACAAAATCTTTCATCGGAATTTTGCCCAATAACACGGCTGTCATCGAAATGGCGGCAGCTTCGGGCCTGAATCTAATTGAACCGCATTTGAGAAATCCTCTACTAACGACAACATACGGCACCGGTCAATTAATCCAGACAGCCCTGGATAACGGCTGTATCGATATTATTATCGGGGTGGGCGGAAGCGCTACCAACGATGGTGGCGTCGGAATGGCCCAAGCCCTGGGAATAAAGTTTAGCGATGAAAAAGGAAATCCCGTTGGATTTGGGGGTGGAATTCTCGACCAAATCCGACACATTGACGCTTCCGGTCTTGATCCCCGGGCCAAAAAAGCCAGATTCACCGTAGCTTCCGATGTGAAAAATAGCTTATGCGGTTCCGACGGAGCCTCTGCCGTATATGGGCCGCAAAAAGGCGCCACCCCGGAAATGGTCACTTTACTCGATCAAAACTTACGACACCTGGCTGATATTATCAAAAGCGATTTAGGAATCGCTATCGCCGAAGTTCCCGGTTCCGGGGCGGCCGGCGGTTTAGGGGGAGGTCTGATAGCCTTTTTAGGGGCAAAACTTCAGCCTGGAATCGGACTCATTATGGAACTGACCTCTTTTGAAGAAAAATTACGGGACGCTGATTTAATCATTACCGGTGAAGGGGCAACCGATTTTCAAACTTTGTTCGGAAAAGTCCCCTTTGGGGTAGCCCAGGTTGCCAAAGAATATGGTAAACCGGTCATTTGTATTTCCGGCAGCTTGGGCAATGGTTATGAAAAGTTGAGTGATGCCGGAATCGTCGCTTTCTTCAGTATTGTTGACCGTCCCATGTCTCTGGAAGAGGCGATGGCTAGAGGGGAGGCGTTACTGGAAAAAACGGCCCAAAATGTGCTTGATACTTATTTTTTAGGAGGATAATGACAAAATGACACCCAAACAATTAACTGCGGCAAAAGAATTGATGGTTCATGGCCCCATGTTATTGGTTATCATTTTATTGGCGATCGCTTTCATTATTATAGCTACTGCCAAATTTAAACTCCATCCATTTTGGGCATTGTTATTAGCCGCTTATGGAGTTGCCTTTGCTGTGAATATGCCAGCCCAATTCGTAGGAAATGTCATTGCCCAGGGATTTGGCAATATCATGGCCAATATCGAACTGGTCATCGTAGCCGGTACCATCATTGGTACAATTTTGGAACGCTCCCGGTTATAAATCCCCCCCTGTGGTTAAAATAAAAGTTATTTCCACCCATATTAAGACATTATAGTATCTATTCGAGTCGCTTTATCATGGTGGAGCAAGTTCGTCAAGTATTTCAAGCATTAGGGTAAAAGTGCATTTTATAATTATTATAATAGACGTTCCGTCTAATTTAAAGCTATTATTTATTCGTTTCGTCTAATAAATCAATATTTTTAATATTTTATGCTAAGATCAACACGAGGTGTCTAGATGGAATTTGCAGATAAATTGAGGAGTTTGAGAGACGAGGCCAATATAAGTAGAGAAGACTTGGCTACCAAAACAGGTATTACCTATGCTGCTTTATCAAAATATGAAACCGGGGAACGGGGACCTGACTTTAATACTCTTTGTAAAATTGCCGGATATTTTGATGTAAGTACGGACTATTTGCTTGGTAATTCTAAGGTAAAAACACCGGAAGATATTCTAAAGGGTCTCCCGCCAGAAGCGAGACAAACAGCAGAATTATTTATTGAATTCTTACATAATAAATTTAAACTAAAAAAGATACAATAAAAAGGCCGTCGCAGAAGTATTTTTAAACCAATGAGATAAGATGAAGAAGAAATAGAATTCCTTAAATTGCTGAAAAATAGCAGTTTACAAGAAAAGGCGAGGGGATTTCTTCAATAATTCTTAAACATTTGTTCTAGTATTTTTTGGATAAAGGAAGCATTACATCCACCGTAGTCCCAATATCAGGTTTACTATGAATCCGAAATTCGCCATGATGTTTCTTAATTACTGTTGCACAATAATACAAACCTGAGCCACGGATACCAACTCCCTCACCCTTGGTTGAATAAAACAGATTCATCACTTTATCCAATTGGTCTGAAGGTATACCCGCTCCGTTATCGGAAATTTTTATAATGACTTGTTTTTTCGTTGAACTCAATTCCACTGAAATTCTCCCATTATCAGCTACAATTGCTTCAACCGCATTAATTAGAATGTTATTCAATACTTCGGCGATATGGACTTTATCGCAATAAACCACCGGATCTGCATGATAGTTTTTGATTACCTGAATATCTTTGTCCTTCAAAGTATGCTCATGAGATTCCAATATTCGATCAATAATGGTGCTCAAATGATAATTGCTAAATTCCAGATTAAAATCTTGCAGGTGTTTTCCAATCCGATCAACCATTTCATACATATGTTCAGTAGCTATGTCAATGTTATGCAGCGCTTTATCGGCATCACTTACACCTCTTTTCAGAGCATCGATATTACAATGAATTTTGGATAATTCATTTTTGATGGTGTGACTGATAATCGTGGCACCGGTTATGGTACCATTTTTATATTCTTTTTCCAACCGAAGTTTAAGACCTTCTAATCCATATTTCCCGATAAAGTATAAAAAAAATCCTGTTAATATAGAACTTTGAACTAGCAGATACTTCCACCAGTCCTCATTTGGGGCTATTGTTAAACTCCCACACATTATCGCTAATGTAGGTAATGACAAGACAAAAAAAACCATTAATTTTTGTTGTTTTTTTTGTTTCTCGTATTCAGTACGGTGCGCATGAAAAAAAAGAAAATTTGAAAATAAGTAATAAGGCACTGCCCAAATATGAGTGATCCAAAACATTCTACTTTGGGGTAAATCAGTATATAAAAAACCATCTTTGATAAAAATAAAATCAAGAACAAAAGTAATGATTACGGGGATGAAAAATATATATTTAAGCTGTCTTTTTATTTTAGAATTAAAAAAAATTGAATAGCTAACACCTGCCATTATCAGACAATATGGGAACAAACGAAAACAAAAAGTAGCCAAAAACCGCCTAATCACCCAGAGTATCCCAACATTTTTAAAAGCGCGAGGAATTATCAACACTTCGACAATGGCTTCAAGCACTCCGAGGCCTTGAACAAAAAAGAGGCCACTAAACCATAAATTGGTTTTTTCTCTTGACCTCATGAAAAGAAATATTAAAGAAATAGACCACATAATAAAAAGCGCAACGAAGAGTATCATTACTTCTCATATCCCTTTTACATAAACTTGAGAACAGGATCGATAACTCTCTGAGCGATTACATCGATATATCCCTTATCTGTGATAGCGAAAGTCGGAAGGGCCGCCAAAGAAATAAAAGAAAGGAACATAAAGGCATCCGAGACATTACAACCCATTTCCCTGGCCTTATTTAATAAGGCTTCGCGTTTTTCCGCCAATGTCCAGGCATCTATATCGGTTAATAGTCCGAGAAGGGGCAAAGGAATCTCGTCTAAAACTTGACCCTTTTCCACCAAGACGATACCACCTTGCATTTCTGCTATACGGTTTACGGCTATAGCCATATCCTCGGGATTAACACCTAAAGCCACAATGTTATGATGGTCATGACCTATACTGGAAGCCATTGCCCCACGTTTCAGGCCCATCCCGCCAAGAAAAGCCCTACCGATATTCCCGGTTTTATGGTGTCGTTCGACAACAGCGATATGTAATAAATCCTGGTTAACATCTGCAGCAATATAGCCATCTTTCACCGGCAAATCGGCTTCGCCACCCTCTGTAATTGGCACCCAAGGTAAAGTGCGCATTACGTGCAAATGAGCCATTTTTGCCCCAGATTTAGCTTGGATCACCATATCACGGCTCGTTACTTCCTTTTCAATATGAAAGGTATTGAATAAACATGGTTGATGGTCTTTGTAGGATATTGGTTTAACTGGACGCAGATTCTCTGCTACCAAGGTTCCATTAACTATGGTTTTAAGTACTTTGAAATTTAACGGGCCTTCAACTATATTAATATCGGCAAAGCGCCCCGGTGTTAGAGAACCAATTTCATTATCTTTATTAAAAGTCTGAGCGACATTAAGGGTTACCATCTGAATGGCTGTCATAAAATCCACCCCCTGCTCCAATGCCAGACGGATCAAATAATCCATATGTCCTTCTTTGACTAGAATCACTGCCGAAGTATCGTCAGTCACTAAGCTTATCATCCTAGTATTAATGCCTTGTTTTGTTATAGCCGTAATCATTTGGGGCAGCGTAGGCACAATTAAGTTATGGCGTAATTGTGCATGGACTCCAGTACGTACACGCAATAAGATATCTTCCGCCGATAAAGATTCGTGATCATTATTCACTCCAACTGCAACGAAAGTATTCCATAAAGAACCCGTAACATCTGGGCCATGACCTGATATCGTTTTCCGCTGTTTACTAGTAATATCAAGCGAGCGCATCAAATCCCCGTGTTCCATAGCAACATAGAAAGAGCTTACCTCCGAAAGACCGACGGCTTCCTCCCGAATCATCGCCTGTTCAATAATATTGGCATCGATCTGACCGCCACTGGTTTCAAGGTATGGAGAAAACGGAATGTGGGAGGGCACGACCCAATAATATTTCAGCGGAGTTTGTTTTCCCTCATCAAGTGCTGCATTCATCGCTTCAATACCACCAACAACACCAATTTCATGTAAATCCGTGAAGATACTGGACGTACCATGACAAAGCGCGATTTCGGCAAATCTGGCTATACTCAAATTAGAACTTTCCGGATGAATATGACCGTCAATAAAACCGGGTGCAAGATACCTACCACCCGCATCAATAACCTCTGTAGTTTCACCAATAGTATACTCAATATCGCCGATTGCTGCGATCTTGTCACCGGCAACCGCAACACCACCGGAATAGATTTCTCCGCTGTATACGTTGAGCAATTGTCCGTTTGTAATGACTAAACTAGCAGGTTCTTTACCTATGGCGACTCTAAATAAATGTTGGTTCATCGCAACTCTCCTCTTTTTGATATGTAATAACTCTTTACTCTCAAAATTATGAACTCATTGAGACTTCTATAAATCCATTGGGAACCGCCCAATTAGAGACTATCCAAAACATTTTACTTGAATGAATATAATTTATTCAATGAACTGTTTAAACTTCTTGACCGCTTCCTGACATGGAGTTTACACACCATATGATACACGACCCACCGTGTTAACATCCGCAACTGTCGCGTAAGCATACTGAGTCGTTGCGTTAACATACTCAACCGTTGCGTAGGCATACTGAGTCGTTGCGTTAACATACTCAACCGTTGCGTAGCCATACTGAGTCGTTGCGTTAACATACTCAACCGTTGCGTAGGCATACTGAGTCGTTCCGTTAACATACTCAACCGTTGCGTAGCCATACTGAGTCGTTGCGTTAACATACTCAACCGTTGCGTTAACATACTCAACCGTTGCGTAGGCATACTGAGTCGTTCCGTTAATAATTAGCCCTTTTTGCCCTCGATCCGGTCACCACCGATTTCATTCCGGCGATTCCTGATTTTATTGCAGAAAACTTTTCGTTCATTCCGAAAATCGCTGGTTCAATAATAAAAACCACAGAAATCGTTCCCGACTCCTCTGGTTTTATTCCATAAATCCGCGATTTCATTTCAAAAAGCTCGCCTGAGCAAGGCACGGCAATCGAAGGATTGAAAATGGACGTTCTTTCATCTTTAAAACGCTTTTCGCTTGCTTGACGGTAATATTGCCATTCCTTCACGGTACTTTGCAACGGTCCTTCGGGAGATATCAAGCTTTATATTTTTGAGGGCACTGCAAATATCCTGATCCGATAAAGGCTGGGTTGCATCCTCACTTAAAATAAGCTTACGAATCTCTTGCTTAACGAGTTTTAAAAATACATTCTCCTACAATTGGGTTGAACTGATAGCCCCGGTAAATAAATCAAATTACACCCACAATCTGAAAATCCCGGACCAATACAAGGGCATCAAGAATTCAGCACGAACTTGTCAATCACCTTGGCGACTCCATCATTATCATTGGTATCCGTTACATAATCAGCCTTCTCCTTGACCTTGTCGGTGGCATTGCCCATTGCCACTCCTAAACCAGCGTATTCGATCATGGATAAGTCATTTTCGCCGTCACCAATGGCGATGATTTCGTCTTTTTTCAAGTTATAATACTGTGCCAGAATCTCTACGCCCTTGCCCTTGGAAATACCTTTACAATTAAGTTCAATATTATTTGACCCAGAACTTGCAACTTCCAATTCACGAACCTCTGCTAACGCTTGGCGGATTTGATTAATTTTTTTCTGATTTAAATCAATAATGATACATTTGAGGATTTGGGCTTGTTCTTTGGCAATAACTTTCCTCCATTGCCGTTTACTGATTACATATCTTCGTTTAACACCATTGTTATTTCGTTTGATCTTGTTTTTGAAACGAAGTAAGTACCATAAAATAATCAGAAAAATATTCCCGTAGTACTCTTTTTCCGGCGTGTGAAAACTGGGGGTGACATGATATTGATTACAAATGTCCAAGATCTTTAGTGCCAACTTTTCACTGAGCAGACTCTGATAAATCAACTGATGCTGCTCATGTTCTTGAATATAGGCACCGTTGGCCGCGATAATCGGTGATCGCAAACCTACGAGACGAGCGTAATATTCCGCATCGGCATAAGTTCGGCCGGTGCTGATAACAACGTGGATTCCCCGTTCATGGGCTTTCAATAAAATTGCTTGGGTTGCCGCACTGATTTGCTTGCGACTGTTTAAAAGCGTGCCATCCATATCAATGCAGATTAATTTGTACCCCATTAATTTACTCCTCGTGCGCGCGTTTACTTTTCAGCTATTGATAATGGGGCTGTTGCAAAAGGGAATTCGTGCGCAGACGCACGCACGATAGAGATATACAATATATTAACTTTTCCACATTTATTGGGGCAATATATTGTATATCTCAATGTTTAAAATACTTTTACGACAGCCTCTCCCAAAACCTCTTATCGCTTTCAGGCATATCTAACATTCTGATATCTGATGGACTCAGCCACTTAAAATCCTGGCATTCAATTGTCCGGAGCTCCCCGCCGGTAATCCGGCATTCAAAATAAATGATGATGATATGGCGCAGTTCTTTAA
>JAEZKW010000143.1 GCA_023415375.1 Bacillota bacterium | reverse complement strand
ATGTCATTGTTTAATTTCTTAATTTTGGTCGCCTCCTAAGTGGTTGAACTTTTAACTATATCATTCAGTATCTTATAATTTAAAATACTTTCCATAATGTTCTCCATCGCTACCTTAATTGAATGATTCAAATAGAATGGATGGGTAACAATCCAAAACTCCTCAATTCCGCCTGTAGTAAAAACTCCTTTAAAAATACTGATAATCCTCTCTTGATAAGTTAAAACGAATAAATTCGGTAGTTCATTACAAATCATTTCATGGCTCCAAGGTTTACCATCAGCGTGCAACAAGTGCCAAATGGATTTCATATCCCTCTCTTGGGCCGGCCTAATAATAACAGGGGGAAAAGACATTTTTACACCTTCTTCATTTGAGATGAACAATACGAATTTGTAAGGTCTCTTAAAGCTGTGCTGTTGAATCAGATTTATTTTAATTTCACACTTAGTTGAAGTTTCAACTATAATTAATATACCACTTGATAGTTGAAATTCCAACTATAAAAATACTTGTTTTTATATTCTAAAGGACCAGTTTTTCATTCCTACCGGATACTTATAAATTTGCCGCCTCAAAAGGTAAAAAAACCACTTGACTTAAAGTTAACTTTAAGTAGTATAGTAGGAACAAGGAGTGATTCAAGGTGACGATTTCGGAGATTGCCGAAAAACTCGGTATAAGCACACCAACCTTACGGTATTATGAAAAGCTTGGAATTATTAAAAATGTTCATAGAAACGAAAACGGAATCCGTGACTACTCCGAAAAGGATTTCGAGTGGCTTCAATTTCTCATGCGCTTGAAAAAAATGAAAATGCCGATTGCGCAAGTGATAGAATATGCAGAACTCCGTTACCAAGGTGAGAAAACCATTGGGAAGCGGCGTCAATTGTTAATAGCCCAAAGAGATAAGCTGTTATCGCAAATTACCGAGCTGAATGAAAGTATAAATTATATTGAACAAAAAATCGAAGTATACAACGCCATGGAAAAAAAACAACAGAATGATACTCAGACTTCTTGACATTAAAGTATCACGAAAAAAGGAGTGCGTAGAATGAAACAAAGGCAATTGGGAAAAAATGGCCCCAAGGTATCGATTTTAGGACTCGGATGTATGGGAATGAGTGAGTTTTACGGTAGGGGGGATGAAAATGAATCGAAAGCGACAATTTTAACAGCTCTTGAAAATGGAATCACTATGCTGGATACAGCCGATTGCTATAATAACGGGCATAATGAAGAATTAATCGGTTCGGTTTTGAAACAGTGGCACGGTGATGTTTTGGTCGCCACCAAATTCGGCATTGTCAGAGAAGAAGGAAAATATGAACGCAGCATTTGCGGACGCCCCGAATACGTCAAGAAGTCTGCTGAATCCAGCTTGCGCCGTCTGGGGAGGGATGTTATCGATTTGTACTACATTCACCGGATCGATGACACTGTACCAATTGAAGATACGATTGGCGCGATGTCCGAATTGGTCCAGCAAGGGAAAGTCCGCTTTATCGGGATTTCGGAAGCATCTGCCACCACAATTTGGAGGGCCCACGCTGTCCATCCTCTTTCAGCAGTACAATCCGAATATTCCCTCCTTACCCGACAAGTCGAAAAGCAAATTTTACCGCTTCTTTATGAACTCGGGATTAGTCTGGTAGCATACAGTCCTTTGGGGCGCGGCCTCTTAACCGGAAAACTCGATCAGTCCGTTATTTCAGCAGAAGGTGACTTTCGAAAAACTTTACCAAGAATGCAAGGGGAAAATTTTATTCATAACCGGGCGCTTGTTGAAAAATTTGAGACAATCGCCAAAAACAAAGGTGTCAAGGCCTCTCAATTAGCACTTGCCTGGGTGCTCTTCAGAGGAGAAAATATCATTCCTATTCCTGGTACCAAACGTCGTTCCTATTTGCTGGAAAACATCGAAGCTGCCGAAATCACCATCTCGGAAAAAGAAAAAACCGAGATCGATTCCCTGTTTGGTTTGGATGCCGTTCAGGGAGAGCGTTATACTGAGGAAGGCATGAAAGGGATTAATGGGTAGTAAAGCCCATTGCTACCAAAGGATGCCTTGGAAGCCCAATGAGCTTTATCATTGAATCTGGATTAGGCTATACTTCATCTCTTGGAAAAGTAGCCCATAAGTTGGGCCCGATCTAAAATATGTCCCTTCATTGCTTGCATTAATTTTTTCTTGTTTAAAGTCGAATCGAAATTTATTGTAGTATCCAGCGCATAGATAGTAAAATAATACCGGTGTCTCCCCCAAACCGGATTCGGACCGTAATACTCATTCTTTTTATAACCATTTTTGCCCTGAACGGTACCATCCTTAAATGATACTTGATGGGGAACATTTTCTAGCAATCCTTGCTTTTCCGCAGGAATATTACAAATCAACCAATGGGTAAAGATAAAGCCAAGAGGTATATCCGGATCGTCCACTATTAAGGTAAAACTCTTGGTCCCCTTTGGAGGGTTCACCCAATTCAATGGTGGTGAGATGTTTTGCCCTTTTTTGGTGCTGCTGTAACGGCTAGGCATCTCTTCTCCGTAGTAAAAAGCTTGACTTAATAACCGAAATTTCTTATCAGGCAATTTGGGGTCTGCCGTTCCAAAGACTTGACTGTTAAACATTCCAACAAATAATAATGTCAAAATCATTATTCTTTTTAACCTAAGTCCTCTTAAAGTCGCTACGCTCCCGGCTGCATTGGAATGTTTCATCTTAAAATCATCTCTTTTATCGTTACTTCAGGATGATGGTAACGTTTTTTACCTAAACTTCCATTCTGTAATTGAATTGCTTCATTTGGGCACCAATGAATGCAGGTCATGCATAGTTCACAATCATGATGCCAAGCCGGTTTGCTATTCACCATTTTGATATTTTGACGCGGGCAGATTTTCTCACAAATCCTACAAGTATTGCATCTCTGATCCACCCAAAAACCACGGTCAGCTTTCTGAAAACTGTGAATAGCTGCTTTATATAATATACTTCCTAAAAAGTTAGCTCCCAAAGAACTGCTTTCCGGCCTGTGCCTTTTTCCCTCCTTAACTGTCGCTATAATCTCAGGAAGCCGTTCTTTTCCGGGCTGGGGCAGTTTCCCGGCAACACTTCTTACAAAGCTTATTAAAGCATTTTCCATACCAAGACTGCCGGAAGTTTCTTTCACTACAAAACCGGCATCCAAATCTGCACCATTTGGTTTCAATAGTTTTTGCAATTGAAACAAGGTTCCGGCAGGGGTTCCACCACAAGTGGCCACGGCAAAAACATATTGTTCCTTATTCAACTTTAGTTGCTTGACAAAATCCACAACGATTCGCGGCAACCCCCAGGCGTATACGGGAAAAACCAGACCAATCTTGGGAGCAGTCGTGTCAATTCTACTAGTGATCACCTTTGGAATTGCAACCAACTCGGCCTCACCAACTCCGGCGGCGATACTGCGGGCAATCGCTAAAGAATTACCGGTGGCGGAAAAATAATAAATTTTCGTCTTCAAAATGAATCATCTCCATATAAAATTCTCTATCATTCGATAGGCCAAAAGTTTATTGCATATTTTTATTCTTCAAGGCAGACATTTGCATCCTACGAATAAGATTCGCCGAAATATTTCTCGGTAATATGCGGGTCGTAAAAACAAATATTTTGTTAAAGAGTCCGGGAATAATAATTATTTTGTTTTTCATGAGACCTCGATAGGCGATTTCAGCTACAGCCTTTGCTTCCATGGCCGATTTTACAGTTCCTTTTCCCGCATTCTTGGCAAATTCGCTTCTGGTAGCACCTGGGCACAGAATCGATACTAAAACGCCAAAAGGCTTTAATTCATTGGCGATTGCTTCAGAGAAAGATAAAACATACGCTTTGGTCGCATAATACACGGCAAATAATGGCCCCGGCTGATAAGAACCGGTTGAGGCCACATTTAATATTTTTCCACATCTATTTTGCACCATTGTCTGAGCAAAAAGCTTGGTGAGTTGCGTCAAGGCGATAGCGTTCAGTTGAATCATGTCAATTTCTTTTTGAAGCGCGGTTTCATGAAAGAACCCGAGATTGCCGAATCCGGCATTATTGATGAGTATTTCCACATTTAGCTTTAAATTGATTACTTCCTGATAGACTTCTGCCGCTGAATTCATAAACGCCAAATTTTTTACAATTATTACCGTATGAATATCGTAAGCCGCGCTGAATTCATCCGCCATCTTTCTGAGTTTTTCCTCATTTCGCGCTACCACCACCAAATTATAATGTTTCCGGGCGAACACTTTGGCCATTTCATAGCCTATTCCAGTTGATGCTCCGGTAATTAATGCGTAATTCGATTTTTCACTTGTCATCATAGCCTCCTCAAAATGTCTTTTTGATCTGTTAATTGCTGCTTGTTAATCATTATAGTAAACTATTGACAATCACAATCCTGTATTTTATGCTTATAATACATCTGTAAACTCAAGGGATAGTAAATATACTTATAGGATAATTGGTATACCAATAGTGTACTATTGTTTTTTAAAATAGTCAAGCGCGGGAGGTAATTGATAATGAACGGTGTGTCAAGGCGGGAAAAGGAAAAACAAATACGGGAATCGGAAATTATTGCAGCAGCGGAAAAAATATTTTGCCTCAAAGGCTACGACGGCGCTTCCATGGACGAAATAGCCAAAGAGGCGCAGTTTACAAAAAGAACGGTCTATCAATATTTTATTAACAAGGACGACTTATATTTTGCAGTAGCGCTTAAAGGATTCAAACAAATGTTTTTCTATGTCCAGACAGCGCTGGAACAGGGAAAAACCGGGTTTGAAAAACTTTGCCTTACAGGACGGGCATATTATCAATTTTATCAGGACTATCCGGATATTTTTCGACTTATGAATTACATTGGGTTTGTAAAGACAAAGGATGAAAACAGTCCGAAACGGCAGGAGTTTATGCAGTTTGATCAGGAAATGTTTCAAAAATTCACGATGATGATTGAAGAAGGAAAAGCAGATGGCAGTATCCGGACCGACTTGGAAGCAAGCAAGGCGGCGTATGCTTT
>JAEZKW010000131.1 GCA_023415375.1 Bacillota bacterium | reverse complement strand
TAATATTTACATTCAACCAATCAACTATGAACGAATAACCAATAACCGATTCATTGCGTCCGCCCGCAAACCGGACATTTTCCATGCACACTGGTAGGTTTAAGGTTTGGCCAAACTTTACAGTCGATAACCCCCATGGTTCCTAAACGTTCATAAGGGCAGACCCCATAGATGGCATGATACCCTTCAAAGGTTAAACAGCCATCACTCACTCGATGACATTTAGGACAATAAGTCTGGGGATAATACGATAAACCCTCTTTGACAAAACCTAGGTAATGAACTTTCGCTCCGCAGGCTAAACAAGTTGCACCTTCAAGATTTTGTTCCTTCATTCCTCTTAATTGCAAGCCTTCCGGAGAAACAACCAAACGAGGGATATCCGGTGGTAAAGAATGATCCTGCAGTATGTAAAAATAGGGGGCTAAACGCAAAAGATCTCCGGCAAAGCTCGAAGCTTCAATAGGAGTATGAAAAAAATTCCATGGCAGCGCTATGACAATCAACAAAATCATAATTATAATCACAGCCGCTTTAAAAGTCCCCAATACAGCCCCTAACGCACCATCAATCAAGGCAACCGGCTCGTTTTTATTCATTTCGTGCCAATATTTACCGATATAGCCAACAGTTCCGCTAACACCGACTACGATAAGAATAAAACCAATCATATTAGCAAGTGGCGTTGAAATGTGAACGTTGGCGGCAATATAGCCACCGGCTTTTTGATAGAAGTAAAAGCCTAAAACTAAAGCGCAGACACTACCCAAAAGTTCAAACAATTGCTCAATAAATCCTTTGCGATAACCGCGAAAAATAAGCCAAAAAAAACATCCGCCTATCAACCAATCAACCCAATTCACTCGATAAATCCTCCTATTTCAAGTCGGTTACAATTTCCTGGTTTAAAGTTTTAAGTTTTGGACTTTTAACTTGAAACTTTGTACTTTAAACGATTCATTGTTACCGCGCTTCTTTTAATACCTGGTCCAAGTATTGATATTCTTGACGCAATTTATGAAATTCATCCGCTATTTTCAAACCGGCCAGCACTGCTACCTGGCACTTGCTTAGTTTAGGGTTGGCACTGATAATTGAATCGGTTATCGTTTCCAAATAGGAAACAATCTCTCCCATATAAGCGGGATCATCTTGTCCTTTCATGACATATTCATCACCCATAATTCTAAAAATAAACCGTCCCTCTTCTATTTCAGGGTTTTTGCGTTCTATCATTTTTAACACCTCTAATATCGGTATCGGCAAATTCCCGAAGTCTAACATAATAAAATTTAACTTCCAATAAAAAAACTCCTTCATTTGAAGGAGCCAACTTGAACGGCGAGCCCGAAAACATAAGGGATTATCAAGATAGATGCGCTAAATATCAAATAACTACACCATATTTGCCAGGGAAATTTGGGTCGTCCCATTTGAATCAGGTAATTACGAATGAGCGTCAAATATTGCAGCCATGATATTTTACTGCTTAAATTGCCATAATCCTCATCCTGCTTAAGTGCACGCGCCATTTGTTGCCATTGAATATAATGATCAAGCTCCAGATCAAGCAAAGCAATATCTTGTTTAATCCAGCGGTTTAGTTTTATTTGCGCTAGGCAATAGAAACCAAGTCCGATACTAATTACCAACATCCAAAGTAAATAACTATAAAAAAGCGTATCCAGTAAATAAAAACTAGTTAGATAATAATATACCAAACCTACCAAGAAAGTGAGTACAATACCGAGAGATATCGTTTCCTGGCGAAGAGTTTGGAAATATTGTCTAAATTCTGCACCATTCTTTTTGGGCAAATGCACCCAAAAAATAAACAAACCATTCATATTCTCTAAAAACAGTCCGCTATATAATCCCCAAATGAATGCATCCAACACTTTGAAAAAGATATAAAACCACCGGGTCCCTTCTTTAAGAAGTTCATTCCACCCGCCACCCAAAGCGATTAAAAAAGAGATGGTTATCATTGGACTCAGCCATTTCTGATGCCGGTATTGAGCAAATAATAAATAACGGCTTAAAAAAATAACAGCCGCAAAAATAATTTTAAAATATAAAACCGCCTGAATCTCAAAATAACTTTTACTTCCTTCAACAGCATAAAGGCCAATCGAGATTAAAGCCCAAATGAATGTAAATCCTATGCACCAAAGTGCGGCCTTAACGAAATTAGCTTCCAAGTCCATCCAAAAATCCCTAAAAGAAAATCGCCGCATCAAAAAACACCCCCATCCCTTTGGACAAAAACGTCCATTTGATAAAATTTATGTTGGGACGAGGGTTGGTAGAACAATTTAGATAGTTCTTAAGTGTCATTCCGACAATAATCATCATATATTTGAGACAGAGTGTTAAATCTCTTGCCGATTTACCAAATATCATGAAAGGTCGTGAAGGAAAATGTTAACCTGTAAAGTGAAGGCCAAAAGCGCCAGTAGCACAAAAACTGTGGCTGAAGCCAGAGGAATCCAAATGATCATTGATGAGCCTGAGAACTTGGGCGGTACCAACGCAGGGGCAAATCCGATAGAATATTTATTAGCAGCGCTTTCCGGTTGCCTAAATGTGGTTAGTCATGGTATCGCACACGAAATGGGGTTTGAACTCCGAGGCGTGGATATTGAACTGGAAGGCACTTTGGATCCCAGAGGATTTTCCGGAAAGTCTCCGGAAACACGAGCGGGCTTCCAAGAAATTAAGGTCATTCTAAAACCCGATGCGGACATTGATGAAACAACCTTGCAAAGATGGGTTAAGACTGTAGAACAACGGTGCCCGGTAAGTGATACTATCGCCCATTCTACCCCTTTAACCATCATGCTCAGGTAAAT
>JAEZKW010000091.1 GCA_023415375.1 Bacillota bacterium | reverse complement strand
TTCTTTGCGCCTTTTGGCAATAGTTTTGCCTAGAGTAGTAGTAATCATCATGATACCTCCTTACTTTTATCACTATATCATCAAAAAGTATATTTGTATAGATATAATATATAAACGAGCCTTAGTTGTAGATAAAAAGGGAGTTTTCTTTAATAATAGCTATTTTTGGTATATCGGTTTATTTGATATTTATTCTATATATTGATATTATGATATCCTCGGAGGTGATTTCGATGACTGCTTTAAATCAGAGAATCAATAAAGCTCCTTGGTTTATTAAATTAGCAATTTTGCGCACAATGAACGGCTGGACCATGAAAGAGGCTGCAGAGCGCATCTGCGTTCATAGCAGGATCTATCAAAATTGGGAGTGTGGACGTTTTAAACCTCGTTATTTCAACCAAGTAAGATTAGCCAATTTATACGGAATTCCGCGGGAAGAAATCTTCAGCTCACGGGAGTTTAAAAGGAAAGGCCCAAAAAAATGCCTGGAACATACGTAGTTGGAATCATCGAACAACGGAATGAGCAACCGGTTTGCCGGGTTATTTGCCGTGGGTTCGGGCAGGAATGTGGGTTTCTGATGTCATTGATTCAAGATGCGGGCAAAGAAAAATATTTCATGTTACCGGAAACAGTTTATCAGAAATTATCCCTAGTATATCCATGACATTTTGAAGGTCAAAATGGTTTAAAAGGAGGGCGATTTGAAACACCCGCTCGGGGTTTTGTTTTGAAATTCTTGTTATAGAGTACTTTTCTTGAAATTAATTTGGAGGTGGGGATATTGCGGCGCTCTAGAAATTTACCTAAAACAATCTTGAAATGTCTATATCGCTCTATAGGTTTAGTTCAGGAAGAACCTTTGGGAGAACAATTACTCTCGCTGGATAGGTCCGCAAATACAGTGGGGTTAAAAAATTGGGCCAAAAAAGAATATCATTAGTGGAATGTCTTAGAAATAAATTCACAAGAGGTGGGGCGTTATGAGCGTTGTACGATACGGATCAAGAAGAAGACCTGCAAAAAAAAAGGATAAATCTTTGGATGAGATGGAGATCAAGGTTCCGGAACATGCTTGTTTTTATGTAGAACAGGAACTATCAGCCTATAACGCTTATAAATTGGCATTCGCTCAGTTGGAGCAAGAATTAGAAGATGTTATCAATCAATACGGTCAAGTGCCTACGGATGCTCTCTCTTCCCGAAATGGTCCCGGGGATCCGGTTAATTTATCCGCTTTGCGGGCAGTGATGATCGAAGAAAAAATTAAGTACTATCAAACCCGGATCCGTAGGATTGAGTCTGGGATCGGCTTACTGAGTGAGTTTGAAAAAGAAATCGCAACCCGGAGATATTTCATCCAAAATTGTTTTTCCAATGAAGAAATTATCGAAGAACTTCATTTAAATCGTCATTATTATTATAGAATACGTCAGGGTATTGTTTTTAAATTTGCATTGATTTTTGGGATCCTATAATTCTTAAAATCCAATTTATAGATTTCTTGTGAGGGAAAATAGGATTACCGGCGTTCATTGAAACGTTTTTAATCTTATATTGATTCCTGCCGAATTAATTAAACATAAACGCTGAGGCTTTTTGCCGAGGCGTTTTTAAGTTATTGTATTCACACCCCCAATAAGCTTTTGGAATAATAAAATTGTAAGAAAAAACAAGAATAAGCTGGAATGGGAAAAAATCTTTGTTGATTTGTAGGGATCTAGAGTTCCTGACACAAAATCGACACACTTTTTTCAAAAAAACGTGATAATATGATAGTGGGTAAGTTGTTTGAGAATCAATCAATTTATTTAAGCAGTAATTTTAAAAACGCTTGAGGCTTTTAGCCGAAGGCGTTTTTTTATGCCTTGTATTAATTAGGGTAAAGAAATACGCCAGGGCTCCGGTCAATTAAAATTAGTATGAAAAATTTTAACCCAAGACCGTCCCGGATTTATATCCGGAAACCGTTCCAAAATTACTGGGGCGGTTTCTTCATTTTCTAGTGAAACGTCTTATAAGTAAGTACTGAAATTCAAGAGACGTTTTACTAAAGTAGAACGTTTCTTAGCCATTATCGAAGGCACTTTATTTTCGAAACGTTCTACTGGTTTTGGAATGCTCCGGTGGACCAATCGCGCTGAAAATTAGCCGGTTTACCGGAGAGGGTTTTCATGCCATTGGGCAGGGGTGGGGCCCGGCATATTTTATATTTTCGAACAAATCATGTGGCCGAGGTGATTTGTTTTTTTATTCCTGAAAATATTTGTATGTTTCTTTCGGACATTTTGAATTAGAAAGGTGAGTAACCTTAATGATCTATGCCAATGATCACAAATCGAAAAGTAACTATGTATCAACTAATACATTACTTCAATCCAAACAAAATCGTAAAAGCCATTTTCCGACTTATAAGCAATTTATGAAAGAACAGGAGGTGGGGAATCATCCCCAGGCTACCGAAAGGCCGAAAAAGGAAGCAATAATACAGCAGGAATCAGAAATCAAACGAAGTATTATTCCAGTTAACGGATTAGATAGGAAAAATGTTGGTAAGACTGCTCGTCAGATTTATAATGAATGGCAAAACAATTGGCTTTCGAAAGCTGGTAAGGCCCATCAAGAAGAAAAAGCTTTACGCGAAGAGATAAGGCAGAAAGATCCGGCTACATACGCCAGAAATTATGATTTATTTACCCATGGCCAAACAAATGTTTTCGGCAAGGAATATGAAGCAATATATCACTTGAGCCAAAACAGCAGCACGATGCTGGATAACGCTACGGCGGTCCTGGACTGGATTGAAGCCCGGGTGGCTAGCGGGCATGATCCGACGATTCAAGAAATCAATCATGCGGTAATGGAGATTATTAAAGGGAAGGAAATTTTGGAGTCTTATATTAAGCCAATCGGTTTTGGGTTAATGGCCTGGGGACAGATTGAGAATAGGCAATTCAATCCTATGGGAGAAATAAGACCGCTTGAATATTCACAAGAAATTGGTAAATCTAATAGGTTTATTGATATTAGGAAACTGAATAGCAAACCTCTTTATCGAGTAATGACTGAAGCAGAATTGAATGCCGTAAAAGAGACCGGGAGGCTCAGAGGAGGTTGGGAAGGGGAAACTTATTTCACTGATTCATATTATAAAAATGCAGATAATGCACAAAATCGGTTATCACTAAAAAATAAGCCTCAATATATTTTGGAGTTTAAAATAATTAATAACCCCAAAGTTGCTGGTGGTTCAAGAGTAGAACCGACTTACGGAGGAACCGGAGGTGGCAGAGAATATGTTACCACTGATCCCGTAGAAGTTAAGATTATTAACTATTAGAAATTAAAATAAAGAGGTGACAATATTTGAAGATTAATGATAAAGTTGCAATCATTATATCTGAACCATGGGGTTATACAACACCGGAAGGTGGAAATAAATTTTCGTCAACAATTCTAGATAAAACTGTCTTTAACAGGTCAAAGAATAAAAATACTATTGAATATGAAGATGCTTTTCTTTTAAAAGTTGAAGTTCCTTTCATCATAGATGGTTCATGCGTAAATTATGTTATGGCAGAGTATAGAAATAAAAAAGTAAATTCAAACAGTTTTAATATCTATTATATTCCTAATGAATATGTAGATCAATTTCAAAGGTTAGATACTATAATAGACAAACTAAAATTCATAATTATAGGTTCAGTGCAAGACCTTTTGGTAAGTTGACATTAAATACTCAAATGGGATTTTATCAAGTATTACCTAGCTCGGATTAGAACTATTCATTTGCCATCGTTATAATTTGGCTAAAAAACTATATCTAGAGGTGAGTTTTCCCTGATTCCGAAAAAGCAAACTTAAGTTTATTGAATTTCTCATCGAGAAAATGTAATAATTTCTTGAACAAAAGCGCTGAGGCTTTAGCCAAAGGCGTTTTTTGGCTTTGGATTAGCCAGGGCAGTGTCAATGAAGTTACAATTCATAAATCATCAAGTCAAGGGCTCCGGTCAAAAAAATTGAGCATAAAGTAAAAAATCTTAAAAACTAGACCGTCCCAGCTCTATATAAAGAAACCGCTTCCGAGATTAAGGGGGCGGTTTCTCATTTTCTATCATTTTGGAATGCTCCGGTGGACCAATCGTGCTCAAAATTGGCCGGTTTACCGGAGAGGGTTTTCATGTCATTGGGCAGGGGTGGGGCCAATGTCATCAAGCTACGCTTCAAATATTTGGGAAATAGAATTTTTAGGTTTAAAAAAATTTATAAAAAAGAGAACAAAATTCATCATACCCCTTGACAAATCAGAAATCGCCCAATAATCGTCGAGGATACCATTTTTGGTATAACCGTTCGATTAAAGGGGTTTCAAATGGGAATAGCGAAAATACTCAAAGCTATCAAACTAACCACCGGGATCATCAACAGCATCACCTATCTTTGTGATGTTAGACTTCGTCCCACATATTTTACTAAAGAGGGAAAAATGGGTTTTGTTAATCTAATCTCTTTTATCTTAAATAACAAGAAAAAATCACTCCAAATCGAACTCGACAACTTTTTTAAAGCTTTACCGGGAGAAGAAAGTTCGATTACTAAACAAGCTTTTTCAGAAGCTAGGCAGAAAATATCACCCAGAGCATTTACCATCCTGTTTCAAGCGGTGATTAAACAGTTTTATGAAGATGACTTCAAAACATACCGAGGATTCCGGCTTTCTGCCATCGATGGTACAACTTTAGAATTACAAAATACTGAAGCCCTGCGAAAGGCTTATGGATATGCCGAAAATACAACTGCTAAAGTAGCCAGAGCAAGAGTATCCGGATTATATGATGTTGAAAATCATTTCATGATTGACGCCATTATCGATCATTATAAAGTTGATGAAGAAACTCTTGCTTATCGGCATATTCAAACATTGCAAGATCTCGGCCTAAAAAATGACCTGATTTTATTCGATAGGGGATATCCTTCCAAAGAATTAATCGCTAAATTAATAGCGGCTAAAATTAATTTTGTGATGCGCGTTTCATCGCATTTTATCAAGGAAATCAATCGTGTTACCAGTCAAGATGAAATTGTTGAATATCACTACAAGCACCAGACATATCGTGTTCGAGTATTGAAATTTAAGCTTCAATCAGGCAATGAAGAGATACTCGTCAGCAGTTTACTTGATCAAAGCTTTCGTCTCGAAGATTTCAAAGAGTTATATTTTAAGCGATGGAAAATCGAGACCAAGTATGAGGAACTAAAACATAAGTTAGAGATAGAGAACTTTACGGGCGAAACTCCAATTGCTGTTGAACAAGATTTTTATGCGTCAATGTATCTGACGAATCTGGTCGCACTGGCTAAGATGGATGCCGACGAACAAATCCAGAAAGAAAATCAGACAAAAGAATTAAAGTATGAATACCAAACCAATACTAACATATTAATTGGAAAGCTTAAAGACCGCTTAGTTTTAATGATTTTAGTTCGAAGTGGACGAAAACGTACTCGAATATTAAATGAAATTATGAATGAAATTGTACGAAATACCGTACCAATCCGGCCCGAGCGAA
>JAEZKW010000057.1 GCA_023415375.1 Bacillota bacterium | reverse complement strand
TTGGTATTCATAGCTGTTAACCTCACAGACAATGATTCTATTTAACCTGAATCCGGCAAGTAACTTTTAAAATTGCCGGATCGAGGTTAAAGCTCCTCATAGGTTTTTTTCAAAAGCAGCGCATCTTCTTCCAAAATCGGGCTTTCACAGATGATGCATCCCTTAACATCGAAATCTTTTAATGCTTTCAGACATAATGGATATGGAAAATCGCTTTCCTTTAATTCTAAGTGGTTTTTCTCTCCCTTAGCGCTATACTGAATGCCCGAAAGGTGGATGTGCATATCCTGTAAGGCGTCTTCCCCCAAACCATCGCCGATTTTGGAAAGAATTGCGGCAAAGTCGTCATATTTTTTCAGAGCGCCGTTACCCCTGGCATGGATGTGGGCGAAGTCCACACAAAGCCGGCAAGTTGGCACATCTTTGCATAAGGAAATGAGCTCGTCCAGACTCCCAAATTGAGTGGGTTTTCCGGTGGTCTCCAGCCTATAGTTTACCCCCAGGTCAGGTAGTTTCAGCAAATTATCTTTAATCGTGGCATAAGTATCTTCTGGGGAATCGCTCAGATAAAAGCCGGGATGAAAAACTAGACTCTTCCCGCCAACCGATTGTAGGGCTTTGGCACCCTTAATAATCCTTTCCAGCGATTGTTCTTGCTTTTCGGGCTCCTCGGCATTGAGATTGATGAAATAAGAACCATGGGCCGAGAGATAAATTTCTTTAGCGGTCTTTTCTTGAAATATCTCGTCCTTATTTTTTGCAGTTACATTGACATTGCGGACAAAAGGAAGCTCCATGGCATCCAGCCCGATTGAATTTAGATATGTTATACCACTCTTATAATTAAATTTGGTTGACTTGTCTCCGACAGGAAGGCCGGATATGCCAAATAACAGACGATCCATCGTTCGCTCCTTTAAATTCATTTTCTCCAATAGTATCATGATTTAGTTACAAGATCAAATGTCCCTGTGACTGAAAAAACCACCGCCCCTAATTTAGTATATATGGGCCTAAGTGTAATAATAAATGATTGAAGTTTTTTACTTTGATAAAGGTTTCAAATTCCAGATAATTGATTTTAACTCTATCCTTGCTGGATCCCGTTGCCTGGATATGCTGTCAAGAATAAAAATGACTTTAATACGGGCATTCTCATCCAGATAGGTAAGGGCTTCTCTCTCCAGGGGGATCCTTTTTTAATTAAAGACAATACGAAGCCCGATACCTTATTTTGGTAGACTTCGTTATGAAGAACATTGATTTCCAATTCGTATGTTCGATAAGTATATTTTATCCAGTTACAGACGAGCCCTAACAACTTCATTTATAAAGTTTGGGTGTTATAAATGAAGATAGGCCAAAAACCTCACCATCCATTAGCCTCTTTAATATGATAAATGGAAAAGAGAACATGGAATCGAGGTGAGGGGGTTGTGAAAGGGAAATCAAATCCTCGTTTGGTAACGATAGCTTTGTTGGCCTTCATAATGGTCATGATATTACCAATGGCAGTGATGGCTGCCCCAGCGGCACCGGGGGTGCCGAGTTTACAATGGCAAACCGAACGCGTCTATTACGATTATCCAGGCCAACTGGTCATAGAGGGTTACTTCTTCAATAATGGTACCGCCATTGTAAATGGAATCAACTGGATGTATTTTCAGGTTTATTTCAAAGGTCAATATACAAACTGGTGGTTGCAAACCGAGGCCACTTTCAAAGATATCGACGTATTCATATTTCCGGGAAAAGTAATCCGATGGCAGTTTAACATCATCAATGTAGATTATCAACCATTTGATTATTGGAATGTCCGTTATGATGTCAATTACAATTATCAGTATTAACCTGAATGATGCAATTTGAAATCATTTTAAAACATTTCCCCAAAGTTATCAATATAGCCATCCGCTAAAGCCTGGATGGCTTCTTTTTGATGGGCCGAATAATGGTCGTAGACTCCATAGGCTCTTATACCGGCTGCCTTAATCGCGGAGATGGCTTCCAGTATATCATCAAATGCAATACAGTCGCTGGGTGGGACCCTCAACTTTTTAGCAGCCAGCTGAAAAATATCCGGGAATTCCTTACCACGTTCCACTTCATCGGTTGAGGAAAAAGCATCGAATAGTTCATAGACACCGTTGTTTTTTAAAACCGGTTCATAAAGCAGCTTTGGCAAGCTGGTGGCGGTACCGAGCTTGATATGGGCGCGTTTCAGATATTCCAGGTATTCCCGGGCATAAGGCTTCATGAAAATATTGTGACTGTATTCATAATGGACCATGTTATTCCATTCGGCAACGATATCGGTCACTTTTTCATTTAAATGGAATAAGTCAATGGTATATTGGGCCGCCTCTTTGAAACTCATTGCACTGATTTCTTTCACATACCCTTCCGGTATCGCTAAATTCCGTTTGGCCAGAAAGTCGTGGTCAACTTTTTCCCACACTCCCATAGAATCAATCAGGGTGCCGTCTATATCAAATATGGCTGCCTTAAATTCAATCATTTTCGGCCCCTTTTGCCTGATAAAATAATTTCTTTAAATGCTGTGCCGTCAAAGGAATGTTTTGGCTGGCAATCAAAGCGGAAACCACCGCAATGCCATCGATGCTTATACCGGAAAAACAGGGGATGGTCGCTTCGTTGATTCCGCCAATCACCACCACCGGTACATTGACAGTTGCTTTGATCGCCTTTAATTCTTCCATGGTCACGAGCGTAGCATCGGTTTTGGTTCCGGTGGCAAACATAGCGCCAATACCGAGATAATCGGCGCCATCTTGCTCTGCCTTGAGTGCTTCTTCGTATGTAGAAGCTGAGACACCGAGGATTTTATCAGGACCAATGATTTTCCTTACGACAGCGGCGGGAATGTCGCTTTGTCCGACGTGGACTCCGGCAGCGTCTACGGCTAAGGCAATATCAACCCGATCATTGATAATCAAAGGAATGGCATGACGCTCGGTTATTTGTTTGATAGTTACGGCTGTATTATAAAAATCTAAGGATGAGTTTTTTTTCTCCCGCAACTGAACCAGGGTACATCCTCCAATAATAGCCTCTTCCACAGCTTGCTCCAGGGTAGGCGAGCTCATTAATTCACGATCTGTGACTAGGTAAAGACTGTAGTCAATTATAGGTTTTGAAATTTTTTGTTCCATAATTTCATTTCTCCATAAAACGAGTTTGTTTGATTAATATTTTTTGTTATATTAATCATGGATTTTAGCCATTTTCGCTATTTTTTTGTCGTCTAACTCACTGATGCTATCGATGATGGCCGTATGAAAGCTTCCGGTACCTTTTGATCCGGCTTGTGCAAAAGCGATTTCACCGGCAATTCCCATACTTATGATACCGGCTGATGCTGCCAGGAAAAAATCAGTTGTGACTCCGGCAAAAGCGCCAACGAGTGAGGTGCTCATACAACCCGTACCGGTTACCCGCGATAACATAGGATGGCCATTTAGAATATATAAAGAACACTTGCCGTTGGAGATCAAATCGGTAGCTCCAGTGATAGCTACTACACAGTTCAGTTTCTGGGCCAAGTTCTTGGCTATTTCCATGCCGCTTTTGTCACTGTTTGCAATATCGTTCTCCGAAGCGTCAACCCCTTTTGCCGAGGCTTCCAAACCGCTGATAAAGCGGATTTCCGACATGTTGCCGCGTAAAACGTCAATTCTGATTTGTTCCAGCAATCGGGCTACTGTTCGATTACGTAGTTCCGACGCTCCTGCGCCAACTGGATCAAGGATGACCGGGATATTTTTTTGGTTGGCTTTTTTCCCTGCTGCTACCATGGACGTAATGGTTCTTTGGTTCAATGTGCCAATATTCAAGACCAATGCCGAGGCCAGGGCGGTTATAGTCTCCACTTCTTCGATGTCGTCCGCCATAATTGGCGAAGCGCCGATGGCCAGCACAATATTGGCGCAGTCATTGACGGTCACATAATTGGTGAGATGGTGGATGAGAGGCTTTTTCCGGCGGAGTTCTTCTAATATTTGTCCGATTTGAGAGAGCAATTTCTCATTCATTTTTCATTGATTCCTTTCCTCTGAGGATTCGATTTTATTTCAACATCCTGGTCGTTTAAAATACGGTTCATGGTTCTGACCGCGCACATTTTGCCACACATTGAGCAGCTATGTTTATCTTCCGGAGGAGTACTTTCAAAATATGTTAGCGCCTTTTCGCCGTCGATGGCAATCCGGAACATTTCATCCCAGTCTAAGGAGCGGCGCGCTTCACTCATTCGATAGTCAATGTCGCGGGCGTTTTTTATACCTTTGGCAATGTCCGCCGCATGAGCGGCGATTTTTGAAGCGATGATGCCATCCTTTACATCATTTAAATCAGGTAGACGCAAATGTTCGGCAGGGGTCACATAACAGAGAAAATCAGCACCGTTGGCCGCGGCGATGGCTCCGCCGATAGCCGAGGTGATGTGGTCATACCCTGGTGCGATATCTGTGACTAAAGGCCCAAGTACATAAAATGGCGCATCGTGGCACAGCCGTTTTTCAAGCTTCATATTGGCCACTATTTCATCCATTGCCATATGACCCGGCCCCTCAACCATCACCTGAACATCCTGTTGCCAGGCGCGCTTGGTCAAGTTTCCAAGCTCCACAAGCTCTGAGATTTGTGAAGCATCTGTCGAGTCCTGAATGCTGCCAGGGCGAAGCGCATCTCCGAGGCTGATGGTCACATCATATTGGCGCAGAATATCTAAAAGATCGTCATAGTATTCATAAAACGGGTTTTCATTACCGGTCATTTTCATCCAGGCAAATAGAAGGGAGCCGCCACGGGAAACGATGTTCATTTGCCGTTTTTCACGCATAAAAATTTCCACAGCCCGTTGGTTTAGACCCGCATGGATGGTCATGAAATCGACACCCTCCCTGGCATGCAGGCGAACAACTTCCAAAAAGTCTTGCGCCGTGATGTTCTTTAAGTCCTTATCCAGATGACCGACTGCATCATAGATGGGAACCGTTCCGATCATGGCAATGGAGCATTCAATTAACTTTTTTCTGAAATCTCGTGTCTTGCCGTAGTTGCTTAAATCCATAATCGCTTCTGCACCATATTTGATTGCAAGCTCGACTTTTTTCATTTCAGCGCTGTAATCGGCACAGTCGCCGGAAATGCCGATGTTGACATTGATTTTTGTACGGAGCCCACGGCCGATACCACTGGGATGCAAAGATTGATGATGAATGTTTGCGGGGATGGCAACCTGTCCGGTGGCCACAAGAGAAAGTAGTTCTTGTTCCGCAATGCCTTCATCTTTGGCAACATGTGCCAGCTCTTTTGAAATGATGCCTTTTTTTGCGGCTTCCATTTGTGTCTTATAATTCATCCGATTTAGCTCCTTTTAACCCATACTGATAAAGCTCATAAAAATGGTGGGTCGGGCCGCAGCCTTTACCGATATCCAGGGAATGCTCGATAGCAGTTGTGACGTAATGTTTGGCCTTTTCTACAGCATCAGGTAGTTCCATCCCCAAGGCGAGATTGGCGGCAATGGCTGATGAATAGGTACAACCGGTACCATGAGTGTTTTTGGTGGGAATGCGTTTCGCGCTAAAATGATAAAAATGACTGCCATCGTATAAAACATCCAAAGCATCCCCCGAGGAATGCCCCCCTTTAATCAAAACATTCCGGCTGCCCATCTGAAAAATGACCACTGCGGCTTTTTCCATGTCAGCGGTGGAAGATATGGAGAGGCCAGTGATTTTTTCAGCTTCCGGCAGGTTGGGGGTCAGTACATCGGCTAGTGGAATAATGTCCTTGATAAGAGTGTCGACGGCATCGGGATCCATCAGCGGACAACCGTTTTTGGCAACCATCACTGGATCGATAACCACATTGCCGGGTTTGTATTCATGGAGCTTGCCGGTAACAGCTTTCATACAACTGGGACCTGAGAGCATGCCTATTTTTATAGCGTCCGTTCCGATATCTTCAAATACCGCTTCGATTTGCTTTATTATCATATCGGGTGATATGTCTTGGATAGCAATCACCCGACTGGTATTTTCGGCTACGACCGAAACAATAACGCTCATGCCGAAGACACCGTGGGCCGAAAAGGTTTTTAAATCGGCTTGAATGCCGGCACCACCGCTGCAATCCGAGCCGGCAATGGTAAGAACTTTTTTCATAAATTTGCTCCTTTTAATTTTTATAAGAAAGAGCGCCTTCAAATGGGAAAGCGCTCTTAAATTCTTGCTTCCCTACGACAGTATTAACCGACAGGTTCAAAGGGTCAGGTTTTAACCTTCTCAACTCCGCAGCGCGAACGTAAGTGCGTGCGCGAGTCCCCCCGCATGTGAATGATATTCAATTGTATTGATTACAATTTTAAATAAAAAAGCACTTACCTGAAATAGGCAAGTGCTTCGTCAAATACGAATCGTAAATGATTTGCTTCCCTACGACAGTGTTAACCGACAGGTTCAAAGGGTCAGGTTTTAACCTTCTCAACTCCGCAGCGCGAACGTAAGTGCGTGCGCGAGTCCCCCCGCAAAACTTAAGTTGATTTTATTATACTCCAAAAAAAGGGAATGTCAAGGAGCATCATCAGCCGGGAAAACCAAACCAATTTCTTTACGTGCTTGTTCCAGTATTTCCATGACCATAAGGCAGTTAAGAAGTGTTTTGACAAGCCCAAGGATATAGATCCCGGATGGAGCCGGTTAAAATCCATGGCATTCCATTTACCAAATTCACCTTTTCAGACGCAGGGGCGGGAAATCTATATGAGACAGTCAGTTATCGCACCAAGCGCGGCGGGGAATGTTATGTGGTCGAATATACGATACATTCGACCAATATCGGTATGTACTCACCCGATCAGGGGATTAAAGAATTCGATAGGG
>JAEZKW010000342.1 GCA_023415375.1 Bacillota bacterium | reverse complement strand
AACAGGATTAATCGGGCAATTCAATAGGAGTAAATTTTTAGTAGAAAAATTGACATCATTTTTTAACTATGCTATTATCAAAACATAATCAAGAGGGGTGCTCCTCTGGGGCTGAGATTATACCCTTAAACCTGATCCGGGTAATGCCGGCGTAGGGAAATGGATATTAAAAAAGCCCTCTTTGAAAAAGAGGGCTCATTTTATATATCAGGCGGGTGGCACTCCCCATTATTCATTGGGAGGTTTTTCTTATGAGAAAGTGTTTTTGGGTAATGTTGGTATTTTTGTTTTTATTTGTTAGTTCCTGCAGTTTTGGAGAAAATGAGAAGCATTTAACGGTTTATACATATTCGAGTTTTCCCATGCCTCTGATTGAACTGGTTCAAAATCATTTTCAAAAAACTCTTGGAGTAAAGGTTGAATTCAAGTCCTTTTCTGACTCCGGTCCCTTATTTAATCAATTAATCCAGGAAAAACAAAATCCAGTCGCTGATTTTGTGATTGGACTTGATAGTAATTATCTAGTAAAAGCTGTGAAATACGATCTTTTTCGGTCCTATCATCCGAAAGCCGCGGCCCAAATCAATCGAGAGTTTCTATTTGATCAGCATTTTTTGTTAACACCATTTGATTATGGGTATATCGTTTTTAACTATGACCGAGAAAAACTGGGGCGGGTTCCTCATACCCATAAGGACTTGCTCGATCCATATTATAAGGGTAAAATCATTATTGAAAATCCGCAAACGTCTTCACCTGGGCAAGTTTTTCTGTTAACGACAGTTGCTTTATATGGCGAGAAGGGATATCTCAACTATTGGCGGGCTTTGAAAAAAAACATTTTAACGATTGCCCCAGGCTGGGATGAGGCTTATGGTATTTATACCAACGGTGAGGCTCCGATTGTTTTATCTTATGGAACGAGTCCGGTCTATCATTTGCTTCATGATCATACCGAACGTTATCAACCCTTGGTGCTCGATGATGCGGCTTACGCTCAAATCGAAGCGATGGGAATTGTAAAGGGCAGTCGAAATAGAAAACTTGCAGAGGCCCTTGAAGAATATGTTTTAGATCCGGAATTTCAAAGTTTGATTCCTGAGAACCAATATATGTATCCGGTACGCCGGGATATCGGGTTGCCGGATAGTTTCCGGATTGCCGCACATGTGAAAAAGCTTTTAAACTTACCTTCCGAAAAGGTAGCCAAAAATCTAGACGTTTGGCTGAATCAATGGGAAAAGGTTATCAATGAACAATAATCCCTCGAATGAATCAAGATTTACACTAAAAGCCCTTACTTATGGCGTTACATTTGCCCTTTTTTATACACCGGTTCTAATTATTTTGGCAAAAGCGTTCCTGGTAAGGAACGCTTTCGCTCATTTAGGCCAGTTTGTTTGCTCGCGGCTTTTTATAAACACATTATCATTTTCCCTTGAAGAAGCTTTTTTGAGTGCCGCTATCAGTTTGTTACTAGCATTGCCCGGTGCATATTTCTTCGGGCGTTTTGAGTTTCCTGGCAAAAAAATTATGAGAAGTATTATGGTACTACCGTTTATGTTTCCCGGTATTTTGGTGGTCCTTGGGATGATCGTTTTTTATGGCAATAATGGTGTTTTGAATCACTTAATTTCAGTACTTTCACCGCACAGCAGTTGGAGATTCTCAGATTTATACGGTTTTTGGGGAATTATTTTAGCGCATGTCTTTTATAATTTTACTTTTTGCCTGCGGATTTTAGGGGAAAGCTGGCAGAGAATCGATTCTAGACTGCTTGAGGCTTCACAAACATTAGGGGCAAAGTCATTTGATACCTGGCGGCGGATTGTTCTTCCGCTTTTATTGCCGACGGTAATGTATCTTTTTGTGATAGTTTTTTTATATGCTTTTCTCAGCTTTACCATTGTTTTAGTTCTGGGAGGCTATCTTTATAAAACCTTTGAAGTGTTAATTTATATCGACTATAATCAAAAACTCGATTTTAACAGGGCAGCTATGATTGCCACTGTTCAAACTACTATTTTAGCAGCCATCCTATGTTTACAAAGCTTTTTGAGCCGGAAGACCAGTGTTATTGAAGGATCAGTAGTGGAGCTTCCCAAGTTGAGTTTCAAGAGATTCCCGGTGTTAAGCGGGACTTTTGGCGGGTATTTAATTTTTGTGACATTTTTCTTACTGGGTCCTTTTGTGACCATCCTGAGCCGCTCATTTTATGAGGGTGGAATATTGAACGGCGCTTTTACTTTTGCCAATTACAGCTTACTTTTTCGGGATGAATTTAAATTTGCAGTCGGAAAGGATTTTGGAAGCGTATTCTGCTCCAGTCTTTTAATCTCAATTGTAGTCGCTTTCATAACCGTTACCATCGCTTACTGGTTTGCCAGGGATCGCCGGAAACTGGCTTGGAAAAACATAGATTTATGGCTTCAACTTCCGCTAGGAATTTCTTTTTTAACCTTTGCTTTTGGACTTCTCATCTTAGCGGGTCAGCATATACCAACGGTTGTGCTGGTAATCTGGGCCCAGGTTTTTATGATTTTTCCACTCATCTATTCCATGTTAAAAACATCCCGGGCTGAACTTGGAGACTCGTTACTGGATGTGGCTGCCACGTTGGGGGCAAACAGGAAAATGGTATTTTGGTCGATAGAAATTCCAATCATGAAAAAATCCATCATTACAGCTCTAACCTATGCAATGGCCTTATCTTTTGGTGATTTGACAGCAGTCTTGGTCTTAGGCCGGGGAGAGCTGGTAACCATCCCGGTGGCAATTTACCGATTAATTGGCCATTATCGATTTGCGCAGGCTACGGCGCTTGGTAGTTTATTTATTTTGGCGGCTTTTCTCCTCTTTATCAGTTTGGAAATCAGTAGTAAACATGAGAGAGCGAAGAAAGGTTTATCCTAAAGTTAATTCCGGCCTAGCAATGAATAATCAATCATATCCTTTGCAATCCCTAAGGAGGTATTAAAATGGGGGAGCCGTTTCTTACAGTTGATGTCACTAAACTCTATCCGGAATTTAAAATACAAGTCCGTTTACAAGTGGAACGGGGAGAATTTTTTTCTTTGGTTGGACCGAGCGGATGTGGCAAAACCACATTATTGCGTTTAATTGCCGGTTTAGAAACAGTTGACCGGGGGATCATCCGCTTGGATGGCCGGGAGATAACCAATATACGGGCCGCTGAAAGGCATATAGGGTTAGTTTTTCAAGAATATGCCCTTTTTCCTCATCTTACGGTCGCTCAAAATATCGAATATGGACTACAGATTCAAAAAATACCTTCATTAGCAAGGAAAAGTAGACTTCGTGATTTGTTGGCCCTTTTTGAACTTGAAACCTTGGCCATGCGTGAGATTCATCAAATTTCAGGAGGCGAACGTCAGCGGGTCGCGATGGCTAGAGCCTTAGCCCCTAACCCCCTAATCCTACTGATGGATGAGCCTTTTTCAGCTTTGGATTACAGCTTGCGGCAACGTCTACAAAGAGATTTTTTGCTAATTCAAAAAAGCCTTGGCTTTACGGCTATTTTTGTTACGCATCAGCAGGAAGAAGCGCTTTCCTTATCTGATCGTTTGGCAGTGATGGAAAAAGGCATAATTTCACAAATCGGAACATCTCAAGAAATTTACGATAAACCATCCAATCGTTTTGTGGCCGAATTTTTAGGTGATGCCAATATTTTACCCTGTTCGATAAACCACATTGGCAACAAACCCCACCTTTATATCGGAATGATTGATTTTTTGGATTTGCCTGAACTTAAAAGCTACCCGGATGGTCAATATTTGTTGATGATACGCCCTGAAGATTTGGAGATTGCGCACGCGCGTGCGGGCAGAGAAGCCGGATGGAGCACGCGTGCGACTTTACCGGTTGAAATCACCGGTGTGGAATATTTGGGGTACTCTTATCGTATCGAAGCAATGTATGGTCAACATAAAATCAAGGCTCTGCTCCGAAAAAATAATACACCTCCCCCTATCGGGATGAAAGCAAACTTCTCGATGAATCCGTTGAATGTGAGGATTCTTCCCGGGTGAAAGGATTTGTAATATTTTAACGAAACAAATCAAAAGATGGAAAGGTTTTGGTTGCGGTTGTGTCGAATAATTGAAATAAGGACTGATGAAATTTGCCTGGAGGCCTGGAATGTATCAAGAACCGTCGATTGAACCCACGGTTTTCTCCAAATTGATAGCTATCTGGGGTGTGGTTTTGGTGATCATTATTGGCACTGCACTCGTTGCTGGTGGCCAAGTATACTGGTGGCAAAAAGCAGTAGCCCGTCAGGAACAACAAAAACTGGAACAGCAGATTCGCGATTTAAAAAATGAAATCCGGGTCCTAAAAACCAATCCAACAGTTGAAAATGATGGAATTCCGAAAACAAAACTTCCCGGTGGGCTCATAAAAACAATCAATAATGAAGCAAAACTGCAAAGTGAATTGGGGGGCCGGGATAGAAAAATAATCGCTTTGCTTAGTAATGGTAACGTAGAATCGTTAGCGCAGTATGTCCATCCAGAACAAGGACTGCGCTTTTCAATGAGCTCTGGAGTGAATCCCAAAAAGGATATCGTTTTTTCCAAGGAAGAACTGATTCATTTTTTTCGTTCCCATCGATTATACAATTGGGGGTATGATGAAGAAAACGGTATGCCGATCCACCTAAATACATCGGACTATTATCAAAATTATGTTTATGATGCACCATATGCCGATACTCGTGAGATTAGTTATCATGATGACGCCAACGTCGGGTTTCCCACCAGTAATTGTTTTGAAGTTTATCCTCACTCCATTGTGGCAGAATATCGGGTGAGTGAAGCGGGTGCCAAGGAAAATAATGATGTAAACTGGCGAAGCATTCGGCTGGTATTTCAAAAATATCAAAAGGCATGGCTTCTTACTGGAATTATTCATGAACAGTGGATGCTATAAATTATTCGCTCAAGGATGTTTTGTGAATATTCTCTAAATCTGTGTTTTTGAAAAAGGATACTCGCCGAATTTGTCGAACATACACGGTAAATTCGGCTTTTTTACGCACAATAACCAATATTTTCCGTGTTTTTCCGATTAATAATCTTCAAACATTGTATGGTTCTTGATTCGAGGTGTCAAAATGGCAAAAGCTACGCCCATGCTTCAGCAATATATGGATGTAAAGAAGGAATACGAAGGTTGTATCCTTTTTTTTAGGTTGGGCGATTTTTATGAGATGTTTTTGGATGATGCAGTCATCGCCTCCCGTGAACTAGAAATTGTCCTTACATCCCGGGAATCCGGCACAGAGAGAATTCCCATGTGTGGAATTCCATATCATGCAGCTTCGACATATTTAGCAAAACTGCTTAGTAAAGGTTATAAAGTCGCGATTTGTGAGCAAGTGGAGGATCCGAAACAAGCCAAAGGAATTGTAAAGCGTGAAGTTATTCGAGTCATTACTCCAGGCACTGTCATTGAAGATCAGTTGCTGATTGAAAAAGCCAATAATTATTTGGCCGCCTTTGTGGCCCGGGAAAATTTTTGGGGTCTCGGGTATGTTGATCTCTCAACCGGAGAATTTAAAGTCACCCAATTTTCGAAAACGGAAACGCCTTTGTTATTAACGGAGCTTACCCGGATTCGCCCCGCCGAACTCTATATCTTAAAAAACGAACAGGATTTGATTGCTAAGTTTCAGCAAATGACCGATGTTTCAGTTACCATAGCCAATCCAATCTCGTTTCAATATGAACAAGCGTATCGTTTATTAGTTGACCATTTTCAGGTTCAAAGCCTCCGGGCCTTCGGTTTAGAAGAATTACCGGCTGCTATATCTGCAGCTGGAGCTATTTTACAATATTTAGTTGAAACTCAAAAAAATACTTTACTTCATCTGCGAAAAATCAGCACCTATGAAACTGGCGAATATATGGCCCTTGATCTGGCTACCAGAAGGAATTTGGAATTAACCAGGAACGTCCGGAGCGGTGAAACCAGCAGCAGCCTTTATGGAGTGTTGGATCAAACCGTAACATCAATGGGCGGAAGAATGTTACGGAACTGGGTTGAACAACCTTTGACCCGTTTGAAGCCGATTCAAGACCGTCAATCGGCTATTGGAGAGTTTACGGTTAACCTTGAGACTCGAGAGACTGTAAGAGAGAGTTTGCATAAAACTTACGATCTTCAGCGGATTTTAAGCAAACTTGCCAGTAATAGCGCAAATGCAAGGGATTTATTGGCTCTTAAAAATACTTTGGCCGAGATACCGATACTGAAGGAATCTTTACAAAAATTTTCCAGTGAAAGACTGATCTTACTCCGGGAAAAACTCCAGTCGTTATCTGCGTTAACCGAAATCCTAGAGTCCGCGTTAAAGGATGATCCGCCTCTTTCTATCAAAGAAGGAGGAATGATCAAGAATTCTTATCATCCCGAATTGGGTCATTTAATAGAGGCTAGTTCTCAGGGCAGGCGCTGGGTTGCTGAACTCGAACAAAAAGAGAAGGAACGGACTGGCATTAAGTCTCTAAAAGTGGGTTATAATCAAGTATTTGGTTATTATATTGAAGTCACTCATGCGAACTTGAATTTAGTGCCGCCGGATTACGTCCGCAAACAAACCCTTGCCAACGGAGAGCGCTTTATCAATCAGACTTTAAAAGAATATGAAGATTTAATTGTCAACGCTCATGAAAAAAGCACAGCTCTCGAATTTCAGATTTTTTGCGAATTAAGAGAGGCTGTTTTAAAAGAGATCGATAGTTTGCAAGCCAATGCCGATGCTTTGGCAGAGCTTGATGTACTTGTTTCGCTGGCTGAGACTGCGGTGCGATATAACTATGTCAGGCCGGAAATGAATGAAACCGGTAAAATATTGATTGTCGATGGCCGTCATCCGGTTGTGGAGAGAATGCTTCCCGCAGGTAAATTTGTTCCCAATGACACTTTTTTGGAAATGACCGATAACCGAACCCAAATCATTACCGGGCCTAACATGGCCGGAAAATCAACCTATATGCGTCAGGTGGCTTTAATTGTCCTTCTGGCCCATATCGGAAGTTTTATTCCTGCCAAATCCGCGGAAATTTCGGTGGTTGATCGGATATTTACCCGGGTAGGCGCTTCTGATGACTTGGCAACCGGGCAAAGCACTTTTATGGTTGAAATGAATGAAGTGGCTTATATTTTGAACCATGCTACCTCCCGCTCTCTTGTGATATTGGATGAAATAGGCCGGGGCACCAGCACTTTTGATGGGTTAAGCATAGCTTGGGCTGTTGTCGAGTTCATCCATCATACCAGGCGTATTGGATGCAAGACTTTGGTGGCTACCCATTATCATGAGCTTACCGAGCTCGAACAACAAAATCCGGGATTAAAAAATTATCATATTGCAGTCGAACGCGATGGTGAAGAAATTGTCTTTTTACGTAAAATTGTACCGGGTAAAGCTGATCAAAGTTATGGTATCGAAGTAGCTCGCTTAGCCGGACTGCCCAGTGAAATTACGGGACGGGCTAAAGAGATTTTAGCGACTCTCGAAAAAAATGAGATTGTAGAAATTAAGAAAGCCAAAGAACCTAAGGTTACCCAAAGCCAATTAGCACTTTTCTCTGTTGAAAAGGATTCAATTTTGGAAGAAATTCGCGAAATCGATTTGGTTTCCATTACACCACTCCAAGCCTTAAATTTTCTTTACGAACGGCAGCAAAAAATACGTCGACAAATGGACTCTTCTTACCGATAGTATAAAAAGAGGTGATTTCTACGAATAAAGTACACCGTTTAGAGGAAAGTACTGTTACAAAAATAGCCGCTGGTGAAGTTGTTGAACGCCCCGCCTCGGTCGTAAAAGAGTTGGTGGAAAATTCCATTGATTCGGGAGCCACCCGGATTGAAATAGAAATCAAAAATGGTGGTCGCCAATTAATTAGGGTTACTGATAATGGGCAGGGAATGGAGCGGGAAGATGCGGTATTAGCCATTGAAAGACATACCACCAGTAAAATCGTTGAACCTGATGATCTTTGGAAGATTCATACACTTGGATTTCGCGGTGAAGCGTTACCTTCAATTGCTGCGGTTTCTATATTTGAAATGACAACAAAGACAACTGACAGTGAAACCGGCACATTGGTTGAAATTCGTGGTGGCCTTTTACAGCGCGTGAAAGATATCGGCGCTCCGGATGGTACCACCATAAAAGTTCAGGAATTATTCTTCAATACTCCGGCACGCTTTAAATATTTAAAGACGATACCAACCGAAGCGGGATATATTAATGAAATCATCGCCCGGTTGGCCTTGGGTTATCCCGGGATTAGTTTTAAACTCCAACATGGTGGGTATGAATTACTTTTCACTCCGGGCAACGGGGATTTATATGAAGCCGTTGTGGCAATCTTCGGCAAAGATGTGGCCAAAGAAATGATCCCCGTTTTCTATGAAGAGAACGGCTTTAAAATTACCGGATACATTGGTAAACCATCTATTGCCAGAACCAATCGTAATTATGAAGTATTTTTCGTGAATGGCCGTTTCTTTCATAGCCGGACTTTGAGTGCAGCGGTTGAAAAAGCTTTCCATACCTTATTGCCAATTGCCCGATACCCTTTTGTGATTTTATTTTTGGAAATTGCTCCCGAATTAGTTGATATTAATGCTCATCCAACCAAAATGGAAGTACGTTTTTCCAACGATGGGGATCTTTTTAAAGTAGCTTATAATTCAATTCGAAAAACCTTAAAAGACAGTTGTTTATTATCGGAATGGATCGCTCCCGAAGAAGATTACACGGCTGTAGTGATTCCGGAAAATCCGCCTACTCATGAACAACCGGCTCCAGTAAAAACGCTGGAAATTGTCTATCCGGAGTTTAAGCCTACAACAAGCGAGAATCAGGCCCAAGTTTCACTCATTCATGAACAACCCGCTGCAGGAATCGATTACGTAGTTCCCGAAACACCTAAGGCAGCAGTCAATAATGTTAAAAGTTATTATGTATTCCCAAAGGCTATTGCGAATACCTATATAATAGCGCAAGATGAAAAAGGTTTGTTGTTCATGGATCAACATGCGGCTCATGAACGAATTTTGTTTGAACAATATATGAATAAATCAAGAGAGTTTTTGGGAACCCAAGCATTATTAATTCCGGAAACGGTTAATCTAAGTTATGCCGAGTATAAAGTAATCGCAGATCGGATATCGGTTTTTGCTGATTTAGGATTTGAATTGGAAACTTTTGGCGGGCAAACAATTATTGTACGGGGTGTGCCCATGAATCTGATAAACATGGATTACCGCCAGCTTCTCATTGACTTGACCGAACAATATATTAGTTTTGAGATTTTTAAGGATCCTTCCGAGATTAAAGAGTCCTTTATCACTACAATGGCTTGTCGGACCGCTATCAAGGCCGGAGACAGTCTTAACTTATTGGAAATGGAAAATTTGGTAAAAGAATTGTTCCGTTGTGACAATCCATACACTTGTCCCCATGGACGGCCTACTGTTTTCAGGATGAGTCATGAAGAGTTGGCCAAAAAGTTTATGAGAAGGTGAACATGCTCCCTTTAATCGTAATCGCCGGTCCAACTGCAGTTGGTAAAACCGATTTAGCAATCCGGCTCGCAAAAAGCTTGAATAGTGAAATTATTTCCGCCGATTCCATGCAAGTTTATAAATATATGGATATAGGAACGGCTAAACCTACTTTGGAAGAACAATTCATGGTGAGACACCATTTAATTGACATTGTTGAACCCAATCAAGATTTTTCGGTTGCCGATTATCAGAAATTATTTAATCAGGTTGTCAGTAAGCTCCATGGCAAAGGAAAAATTCCAGTCGTGGTTGGAGGCACCGGCTTATATATCAGAGCGTGCCTGCGGGCTTTCTCATTCACCGATCCCGGAGCCGATCAGGAACTCAGGCAAAATTTACGAGAACAAGCTTTGAAATCAGAAGGGACTCATTGTTTATATGAGCAACTTAAGAAAGTGGATTCTGTGACCGCCGAGCGGATTCATCCCAATGATCATCACCGAATCATCCGGGCACTGGAGGTTTATCTTCGAACAGGTATTCCTTTTTCAGAAATCCCGAAAAACCAACCTGTAAACGATAAATATCAAACGATTTATTTGTTTTTGGATAGGAACAGAGATGAATTATATCAGAGGATTGAGAAAAGAGTAGATTCGATGCTGGAACAAGGACTTGTTGAGGAAGTGGAGGGTCTTTTAAAACAGGGGTTTTCTCCGGAACTGAAAGCCATGCAAAGTTTGGGATATCAGCAAATTAATCAATATCTCAAAAGCATTATTTCCTTTGAGGAAGCGCAGAAGTTAATGAAACAAAAAACCTGTAATTATGCAAAACGTCAATTAACTTGGTTTCGTAAAGAACCCATCGACCGATGGGTAAATATTTCTGGCAAAAACGAGGAATTTTTTGGCGAAATATTGAATTATATTGAAGGTAGAATAAAGAAAGATGTCGAATAAGTTTACTTTAAACCATTTTAGCGGAGGTAATCTATAATGAATAAGCCGGTGATCAATTTACAAGACGGATTTTTAAACCAAGTACGCAAAGAGGGAATAGCGGTCACAATTTTCCTGATAAATGGTTTTCAAGTACGAGGTCTGGTCAAAGGATTTGATAATTTTACCATTATTTTAGATAGTGATGGTAAACAGGAAATGATATATAAACACGCTGTTTCCACGATCATTCCGGCGAGGGCATTACCTGATTTGGCACTGGAAAAAAAGGAAGAATAAAAATTCCCTTTGATATAGTCCGGGGTTCCATGGTCTCCAGCGAATATGTGGACTTAGTGTTAAAACTAACCTTTGCAATTTTTTAGGCAATAGGAAGATGTCCCAAAAAGCTTTTGAATCGGAGTATTTAAAAATGAAATTTACCAAAATGCAGGGAATTGGTAATGATTATATTTATATCGATTGTTTTCATGAGACCGTAGATAATCCCATTGAACTTGCAGTCAAAGTAAGTGATCGCCATTTTGGAATCGGCGGTGATGGCCTGGTATTGATTATGCCTTCGGATCGTGCGGATGCCAAAATGAAAATGTTTAATGCTGACGGCAGTGAAGCTGAAATGTGCGGCAATGCAATCCGTTGTGTTGGTAAATATCTTTACGAGCATCAATTGACCCGAAAATCTTTATTAACAATCGAGACTTTATCCGGAATTAAACAATTAAAATTATTGATTGTCGGAGAAAAAGTTGCGTCAGTTGAAGTTGATATGGGGATCCCAGAGTTCAAAGCATCTGCGATTCCGGTCAATATTTCGAAAGAACAAGTTGTCGCAGAAACGATTGAAGTTAATCAACATCGTTATCATTTCACAAGTGTATCAATAGGGAATCCTCATTGTGTGATCTTCGTTCCCGAAATTACCGATTCTATGGTACTTACGGATGGCCGAGCCCTTGAGACCCATTCGCTTTTTCCCCGTAAAACCAATGTTGAATTTGTCAAAGTGTTGGCGCATGACCAAATCAAAATGCGGGTCTGGGAACGCGGGAGCGGTGAGACTTTGGCTTGTGGAACCGGTGCTTGCGCCGCTGTAGTGGCGGCCATTTTAAACGGGCGGACTGAAAACAAAGTTCAAGTCGAATTACGGGGCGGGGCACTAACCATTGAATGGAACCGGGATGACAACCATGTCTATATGACCGGCCCTGCCGTTGAAGTGTTTCAAGGGGAATGGCCCTAATAAAATCTCGTTTATGCCAGAAATAAACCTTTCAAGGCCGAAGGCCTTTTTTTTACCGCTTTTTTTAACCCCTGCTCCAACAGGTCACTACAATTTTTCCACAGAGAGCATGGAAAATTGGCTGGAAGGTTTATTGACTAAATCTGGCAGGTTCTTAATTAAAGCTATTTTGAAAATTGGCGGGCGCGCACACTGACCGGATTCGGGTTAAATTGAAAGGGTGAAACCAAAAGTTGAAGATTGCAATTTTAGGACCGCAGGGTACATATTCAGAACAAGCTGCATTCCATTATGCAAAACGTTTGAAAATTCCTCCCGAACAAATTGAATTACTTTATACCAATGTCTATAATTCATTGCGTTCGGTGCAGAACCTTCAAGCGGATATCGCTGTTGTTCCAGTGGAAAATATGATTGATGGTCTGATTGGTTCTACTTTCGATAATCTTATCGAGTTTCAGGACTTTGTTAAAGTTTGTGATGAAGTCCATTTACCTGTTTCTCATGTGTTGGCAGCGCCTTCAAACTTTGACTGGACAAATTTAGAACGAATTTATTCTCATCCTTCTCCGCTCAACCAATGCCAAATTCGTTTGATGGAATTATTTCCAAAGGCCCAATTAATCCCGATACTTTCTACTGCGGAAGCTGCGCAGAATGTTCTCCGGGACCCTACATTAACATCGGCTGCCATATGTAACATTGAAACGGCCCGGGCAAATAATATGAGCGTTTTTTCTGAAGAGATTCAAGATTATGCCTTTAATGAAACCCGTTTTTTGGTTTGCGCTCTTAGGGACGGTGAACCGACTGGAAACGATCGAACTTTAGTCGCAGTTCGGTTTGGATCCAATCAACCTGGTCAACTGTTTCAAATAGCCAAAGCCTTTGCGGACGCTAAAATTGATTTGACTTTCATTCAATCACGGCCTTATAAGATTAAACCTCAAGAATATGTACTTATTTTTGAATTTACCGGTCATAAATCAGCGCCTGAAGTCGAAAGCGCTTTAAAGAATATAGAATTATTAGTGAGAGCCTCCGATGGCTGGAAAAAGATTTTAGGAAGTTATCCCAAAAGAGAAAGAGACGAAAAAACATATGCCTCTAAAGAATGAGACAATTGTATTACTCGAACAAATTGAAAGTGAATTGGAACCGGTATTTAAACGAATTTCTCGAATCGCTTTGCATAACCAACAGATTATGTTAGAAGCGTTTCAAACCGAACGTATCGGTAATCACCACTTTCAAACGACAACCGGTTATGGTTACCACGATGCGGGCCGTGATGCCTTAGAGAGAGTATTTGCCCGGGTTTTTAAAGCCGAAGCTGCCTTGGTAAGGCAGCAATTGGTATCCGGTACTCATGCCATTGCATGTGCGATTTTAGGCAATCTGACTCCACAGGATGAGTTGATTATGGCTACCGGCTTCCCATATGAAACGTTAATGGGTGTTCTTGGTATACCGGGCGATCAATTAGAAAGTAAGAGCACAACTGCAGGTTTTAAGACTAGAGTGATTCCACTCCTGCCAAATGGTTCGATTGATCGAAACGCTCTGACCCAAGTAGTGGGTCCTCAAACAAAAATGATACTTTTTCAACGCTCTTGCGGTTATTCGGAAAGAGCTTCCTTAGAGTTAGGGGAACTTCACCAAGTATTTACTGCTCTTAAGAAGTCAGCGCCGGAACCGATTATTTTTGTTGATAACTGCTACGGCGAATTTGTCGCGGAAAAGGAACCTTTGGAACTGGGCGCCGACTTAATTGCAGGTTCATTGATTAAGAATCCTGGGGGATGTCTAATACCTAGTGGTGGCTATATTGCAGGTAAAAAGAATTTCGTGGAAAAAGCGGCCGAAAGGCTTTATATACCGGGTATTGGTAGTGCTATTGGGCCTTCCTTGTTAAATCTGCAATTATTTTTTCAGGGCTTTTTCGAGGCTCCACACCGTGTTTCGGATATGGTGAAAGGGGCAGTCCTTGCTGCTAAATTATTTGAAAAAGCCGGATTTAAAGTATCACCAATCGCAGAAGTACCACGTACTGATATTATTCAAAAAATCTATTTTAAATCTGCGAGTGAACTGATCGAATTTTGTCAAGCGGTTCAAAAGAACTCGCCTGTCGAATCCGATGTGTTACCAATTCCAGCTGAGATGCCAGGATATATTCACCATGTCATTATGGGTGGGGGTACTTTTACCTCTGGAGCAACCAGCGAATTTTCGGCAGATGCTCCCATCGCTTCCCCATATATAGCCTTTTTACAAGGAGGACTCTCTTATACTCAAATTAAACTGAGTATCGCCGGGATTTTTGAATCGAAGTATGGGCTCGCCAATCTTTAGCAAATTATTTATCTTTCATTGGCAGGAAATGAAAACCCACGAGGTGAAATATTATAAAATCTTTTTTATTTCCTTGAAATTTTATTCAATGAATTGAAAATATTAACGTTATTAATCTTTGGGATAATCTTTAAGATATTGAAGAGAATTGAATAAGAATTAATGAATAGAGAGGTAATCTCATGAAAAATTTTAACATCATTCAATTTGTAATTTTATTAATTATGGTGGTTCCGCTAGCAATTTGGCTTTACCGTGATGCTAGAGGCCGGGATTATTCTTGGTTATTTTGGACAATTATGCCCTTAATTGCTCTTTTCTCTCCGATATATCTAGCGGTTTTATTACTGATTTTAATTTTGGCGATTTATTTAATCCTTCGTCCCAAGGGCCAACTGAACAAATGTCCCCATTGCAATAAAAACATTCATGATATTTTAACCATTTGTCCGTTCTGCCGGAAAGAAGCAAAGCGTGAGTGTCTGAATTGTCATGAACCTGTACCTTGGGAAGCTGAACAATGTCCTTTTTGTAAATCACGTGCATTAACCGGAAAAAATATCTAAACATAGAAATAAGCGTGCGCGCGAAGGGGAAGCTATCATGGGTCTCCATCCCCAACGAATTGACAACTTAATAGAATTCTTGGATAAGGTTGAATCTTCATTGAATGTCTCTGATTTATCAGGCCATAAAAAAGAGACCTTAATTGATGATTTGCGATTAGAAGTCATTGAAGTTCTAAAAATGGCTTTTTTGGAAGGAGATCGAACTGTTCGTCGGAGTGCAGTCTACGGCCTGACCAAAATCGGACTCGAACAGTCTTTAGATTTCTTTATTGATGCTCTGAATGATTCGGATGAGCATGTAAGAGGATGGGCTGCTGAGGCTTTAGGTCGTTTGCATGATCCTCGTTCGATCATTCCTTTAATTAAAGCACTGGCTGATGATAATCATTATGTGGGCTTCAATGTTGCTGCAGCATTAAAACATTTTAATCCAGATCAGATTATTACTCAACTGCTTCGGGCTCTTCAGGATCCCGATTATCAAATTCGCAGGCGAGTTTGTAAACTTCTCGGTGAACTTGGCGACCTAAGGGTTACCGAAGCCTTAATTTCTGCATTAAAGGACGAAGAACCAGGAGTTCGCTATGAAGCTGCTGAGGCCTTACGTAAATTAAAAAATCCAGCCTCAATTTTACCCCTTATTTCGGCTTTAAATGATCAAAGCTGCGATGTCCGCACGGCGGCCATTATAGCTTTAGGCAGCTTTGGCGATGAACGGGCCATTGAGCCCCTCGTTGCACTGGTGATTGAGCAAAAGGATCATCGTCATGCGTCCCTTGAGGCATTACGAAATCTTTGCGGTGAAGAAAATTTGGAACTGCTCTATAATTTAATTCAGACCAGCAGAGGCCTAATCACCGAAACTTCCAATAACATATTAGAACGTATTTATGCTAAGAATACTAAAAAGGAAGATTCTAAGAATGAAAATTCCAGACTTGGTTGGTATCTTAGGGAAAAACAATCATAAGTTATAAGGATGGTCACTCTGAATACTGGAAAAATGAAGATCTTATTAACCAATGATGATGGCTTTTATGCTGATGGATTACAAACTTTATATTCCATACTTAAAGATATAGCCTCTGTCATGATTGTAGCACCTCATCAAGAAAGAAGTGCTGTCGGTCATGGTATAACGATGAATCAACCTCTAAGGGCTACGCCAGTGGGAAATGATAAATTTCAATGGTTAGTGAACGGTACGCCTGCTGATTGTGTAAAACTTGCATTAGAACATCTTGTTAAAGAACATACCCCTGATTTAATTATATCAGGGATTAATCATGGCCCGAACCTTGGCAGTGATATTTTATATTCTGGTACAGTATCGGCTGCAATTGAAGGTTCATTTTATAAGATCCCAAGCATAGCAGTTTCCTTATCAGGTTATCGAAACTTCAATTTTACTCCTGCTGCTGCATTCATTGGCAAGAATCTCAATCAATTGAAAGAATTTGCGAGTCATTCCATCCTCAATGTAAATTTTCCGGCGGTCAGTAATATAACGGATTATCAGGGAGTACATTTCACAGGGCTCGGCGTCCTAACTTACCAAAATGTGATTGTGGAACGTAAGGATCCAAGAGGTCAGATTTATTTTTGGATGGCAGGCGAACCTGTTGAGCAAGATCAAGCGGAAGATTCTGATATTAAAGCGGTTGACAAAGGTTTTATTTCCATTACCCCTCTACATACTCGGTTAACAGATCGTGAATTTTTGGCTAAATTTGGAAACCAACCCAACAACCTATCTCTCAATTAAAAAATTACCAGTTTATTTTAGTGCTTGCATCAATATAATAATCTTGACAGATTTAATCTTCCAGATTTAATCTTTCCAGATTTACCAAATATAAATTTTTCCATGCAGGATTTTAAGACCTCATGAAGAAATTATTAACATATTAGAATCCTACCTGGTTTTTGAAGTCTAAAATTTAGGGGAGGGATGCTCTTATGATTCAGATCAGTCAAGACGATCTCTTGCGGGCCCTGAAACGGTGTAAGGGGATAGCTAAACAGGATTTGCTGCCAAGTAATACCATACCGCAATCGGATTTCCGGAAAACACACGCAGAGGCGCGCCGAGAAACCTATACCAAATTGATTGAATTGGTAGAAGGTGAAGGCATCCAAGATGCGTGTGTTTTTGCTTTTACGGAATATCAGGGTTTACCGGACATCTCAATTGGAGGCACCGATCCGGTAACTTTAGGCCACACTCAAGCTTTGGAAATGTTTTTTAACGTAATCGGAATTGATCGTTCTCAAATGCAAATGTTACATAATAGAAGTATTGATTTTAATCAATTGCTGGATTATCATCCGTTCATTGCCGATGAATTCAATCAGGAAGAGCTTAGTCACCAGAGTATAGTCTAGCCTTAATTCAAAACTTAGTTTAACCTATAAAAGAAAACCCCCGCATTTTAGTTCTAACGGGGGTTTAAGTTTTTATCTTAATGAAACTTACGAACGAGGCCTACAACTTTCCCCAAAATTTGAACATTAGTGGCGATGATTGGTTCGTAACGCTCATTTTCCGGCTGCAAACGAATATGATCTTGTTCTTTAAAGAATCTTTTTACAGTTGCTTGATCATCCAAAAGAGCTACAACAATTTCACCATTGCTGGCAGTCGACTCTTTATTGACAATGACTAAATCGCCATCAAATATTCCGGCATTAATCATACTTTCACCTTTAACACGCAGCATAAATACATCTTCTGTTCGAGTAAAATCCTTGGGTATTGGGAAATAATCTTGGATATTTTGTTCCGCTAAAATCGGTTCACCGGCAGTAACCGCTCCAACAATAGGTACATTAATCATATCTTTAAATAACCGCTCATGAAAGGAATCGGCTCCTCCATAAAGGACTTCAATAGCTCTTGGTTTGGTAGGGTCACGCCTTAGATAACCAAGTTGCTCAAGTTTTTCCAGTTGCGCATGAACGGAGGAACTTGAACTCAAACCAACAGCTTCACCGATTTCCCGAACTGATGGTGGATATCCTTTTTTTTCAACTTCTTTAAGGATAAAATCCATAATCTCTTGCTGGCGTTCAGTCAAATCATCCATTGGTACGCCTCCTTTGCTACGATTTAATCGGCCTCATTATATCATAAAGGAAAAAAAATTACAAACATTTGTTCGCCTTTTTATTGACTAGAACGGATGTTCGTGTTATGATTATTTCAACAGAACAAATGTTTGTTTATTAAAGGAGTTGATCACATATGAGTGTTTGCGTTCAGGGAACAAGATATCATTGGTCTTTTAAAAAGTTTTTAATCCATCTGGCAATTATCGTTTTTATTATCTCTTTTTGGATGATGTATATTTCCAATGTGGCCAAGGCCACGAGTGAAAGGAAGACTTTTGAAATTACAGTACACCGTGGAGACACCTTATGGTCGATTGCCCATCGAATCGCGCCTGAATCGGATCCCCGGATTATTATCAAAAATATAAAAAATCTAAACCAGATTTCAAAGAGCGGTTTGATTGCCGGACAAAAGTTGGAAATTGAGATTGCTGGCAACATATAATATAAATCGAATGAATACAAGAGAGGACATTAACTATGAATACAAAAAAGAATGGGATTAAAAATACCTTAAAAATTGATTCCGAGATTCGCCATAAAGAATTAATGTACATGAGTAGTTATATGGCCATGATTATTAATAAGGAACAATTGGCTGCCTTAAAATGACAAGCTAAAGTCATTTTCTTGATTCGCTATATAAATGCCAATGTTTTCTGATATTGCTTTTTGACACCTTCCTGAAATGGAAGGTGCTTTTATATTTTTTAAAGGTTCCAATTGTTTGTAAGGCTCTGATTAAGATAGTCATCCTCCACGGCGAAAAAAATCAACCGAAATGAAAATTAATTTTCTAAAATCTGCCTTGAGCCCAGCGCCGGCCCTACTTTTTTTAAATATAAATGTAAATGTAGAATGATAATAAATGGGGTGAGTCGTTTGGAATATAAAGATTTACCTGAAACTTATGATAATAGATGGAATAACAAAAGTTATAATCGTAACCCGATTTTTTCACTCACAAAAATGATGGACGCTTTCATGGGGAACCTCAACAATAATCATGTTATCAACCTGCATGACAACGATGAGGAACTTGTATTATCTGTCGATATGGAAGGATTCGATCCCCGGGATTTGGATGTTACGGTCCATGGTAATTCCGTTATCATTAAAGGTGATAGCCGCCGGGAGGAAATTCAGGACAGACCGGGTCATTATTTTGCCATGCAAAGCTACAATAGTTTGTATCAGACAATTCCCTTACCGGCACAGATTAAACCTGAGAAAACCATAGCTAGGTTTGATAATGGCAATTTGGAACTTACAATGCTGAAGGGTAAAACAACTGTCCGGAATTTTAAGCCGCTGATTGAATTCTCAGATAAGACATTACTTAATTAATCAAAAGAGGTTCCAAATAATGGGGCCTCTTTTTCTTGATTTATGCATCAACGGGCTGTATAGTGTAGAATTAAATTTTCAAGCAATTATCTTCTAGATTAAATTGAAGGAGACTTTTTTTATTGTTTAACTTTGTATTACTTGTAATTGGATACGGTGGTTGCTTTGGCGGACGCATCTAAATCGTTATTAACCTTCAAGCATCTAATGACCATCAGGTTGAATTAATAAAACCTCACTAACTTCCAAGGTGGTGAGGCTTTTTTGCATCCCTTGAAACATCACCTTTTAATTACTGAGAGGAAAAAATCAGGCAAAACGGTAAAGTCCCGCCGCAGATGCCGCTTCCACCGCCGACTCATATTCCCGGCCTTGTAATTTCCGGTCCAAGGGAGGAAAATCTTTGGCGTGGAAAGCGGGGTAATACTGGTCCATGATATTGATATAGGTATCGGGCGAGATTTCTTTAGCCAGAAAATCAAATATTTCTGCTGTCCCCGCCAGATTACCGGGGAGGACCAGGTGGCGGACGATCAATCCGCGATAAGCGATACCGCTCTCGTTGATTTGCAAATCTCCCACCTGACTGTGCATTTCCTTGACTGCAGCTTTAACGACGGAAAAATAGTTCTTGGCTCCAGATAGCTGTGACCCTTTTTCATTATCACTGAATTTAACGTCGGGCATGTAAATATCAACTAATCCGTCAAGCAATTGGAGTGCAGTCCGAGATTCATATCCGCCGCAGTTATAAACGAGCGGTAGATATAATCCCCTAGTGGCCGCAATTTCCAGAGCAGCGAGGATTTGTGGCAGATAGGGGGTGGGAGTGACCAAGTTGATGTTATGGCAGCCGGTTTC
>JAEZKW010000333.1 GCA_023415375.1 Bacillota bacterium | reverse complement strand
GTACGCGAGGAGGAACTATCATGAAAATTGCATTTTCAACCCTTGGTTGTCCTGACTTCAGTTGGACAGATATTTATTCAATGGCCAAGGACCTGGGTTATGACGGTATTGAAATCCGGGGACTGGGTAATGAAATCTTTGCTGTGAAAGCTCAACCTTTTACGGAAAGTCAGTTATCGTCCACGATTCGAAAACTAGCCGAATTGCGCCTGGAGATCCCCTGCCTTTCATCGGGATGCTGCCTGAAATTTACCGAAAAGGCGGTACTTAATGACCAGGAAATCCTGCAATATATTAACTTAGCAGCCAAATTGGGTACTCCCTATGTCCGCATTCTTGCCGATCTTGATCCAGAGCCCCATTCGGAAGTTGATGATTCCATAGTTCTTGTCGCTTTACAACGGCTGGCTCCGGTTGCCGAAGCCAAAGGTGTTACCTTATTAGTGGAAACCAATGGTGTTTATGCTGACACCGACCGCCTTCGTAAATTACTTGATCATACTGCCAGTGATGCGGTAGCAGCCCTATGGGATATCCATCATTCTTATCGGTTTGCAGGGGAGACACCTGGCAAGACTGTCCAAAACCTGGGCGCTTATATCAAATATGTACATATGAAGGATTCGGTTGTTGAAAATGGTGAAATACTCTATCGGATGATCGGCGAAGGTGATTTGCCGATTGACGATATTATGTTTGCTTTACGTTCCATCAACTATGATGGTTACATTTCGTTGGAATGGGTTAAACGTTGGATGCCTGATCTGGGAGATGCCGGAGTCGTTTTCCCGCATTTTGCAGAATTTATGACCCGTTTTACTAAGAAAACCGCTGGTAAAAGTCATTTATTCAGTAACAATGCCGGGACTGGTCAATATATCTGGGAGAAAGAGACCCTGATCGATTTGACCTTTCCTCAGGTACTCGACAGAATGGTTGATGAATTTCCGGGCCAATATGCTTTTCGCTTTACCACGATGGACTACACTAGAACCTATTCTCAGTTTCGGGATGATGTCGATACTTTTGCCCGTAGTCTGATTGCCATGGGCGTTAAACCCGGTGACCATGTCGCTATCTGGGCCACCAATGTTCCACAGTGGTACATCACCTTTTGGGCCACCACTAAAATTGGTGCGGTTCTTGTTACGGTGAACACTGCTTACAAGATTTATGAAGCAGAATACTTGCTCCGCCAATCGGATACCCATACTTTGGTGATGATTGACGGTTATAAGGATTCCGACTATGTGGCCATTATCAAGGAACTTTGTCCGGAGCTGGAAGCAGCCGAGGCGGGAAAACCGCTTCATACAAAGCGGTTACCGTTCTTACGCAACATCATTACTGTGGATTCCAAGCAGAATGGTTGCCTGACTTGGGAAGAAGCGGTTGCCCTGGCTGATAAAGTGCCGATTGAAGAAGTTTACCGGCGGGCACTGGCTATTAATCGTCACGACGTCTGCAATATGCAATATACTTCCGGTACCACCGGATTTCCCAAGGGTGTGATGTTGACCCATTACAATGTGGTCAATAACGGCAAGAATATCGGTGACTGCATGGATCTTTCCACAGCCGACCGGATGATGATTCATGTGCCGATGTTTCATTGTTTTGGAATGGTGCTAGCCATGACCGCCTCGATGACCCATGGTGTAACGATGTCTCCGATGCCTTCTTTTTCGCCCAAACAGTCGCTGGCCTGCATCAACCAAGAAAAAATAACCTGTTTTCATGGAGTACCAACCATGTTTATCGCCATGCTGGAGCATGCGGATTTCCCAAAGACTGATTTTTCCCATATGAGGACCGGTATTATGGCTGGCAGCCCTTGTCCAATTAAGGTTATGCAGGATGTAGTTGAGAGGATGCACATGAGTCAGATTAGTATCGTTTATGGGCAAACTGAAGCCTCTCCTGGTTGTACCCAAAGCCGGGTCGATGATCCGCTTGAAGTGCGTGTCAATACGGTAGGCCGTGCTCTACCCGGGGTTGAATGCAAGATTGTAGACCCGGCGACTGGTAAAGATTTGCCGGATAATGTGGACGGCGAGTTTGTGGCCCGCGGCTACAATATCATGAAGGGCTATTACAAGATGCCGGAGGCTACGGCGGCAGCCATTGACGAGAATGGCTGGCTGCATACGGGCGATCTGGCAAGGCGTGATGAGAACGGTAATTACAAAATCACCGGGCGTATCAAGGACATGATTATCCGCGGCGGGGAGAATATTTACCCCAAAGAAATTGAAGACTTTATCTATACCCATCCGAAAGTGAAGGATGTCCAGGTGATCGGAATACCCGACAAACAGTATGGCGAGGAAATTATGGCTTGTGTGGTTCTTAAAGACGGTGAAAAGATGACTGAAGAGGAGCTTAAGGATTTCGTCCGTGCCCATATGGCAAAGCATAAAACTCCCCGCTACGTGGATTTTGTTGATGAATTCCCAATGAATGCCGCCGGGAAAATCTTAAAATACAAAATGCGGGAGCAGGCTGTGGAGAAGCTGGGATTACAGGCGGACAGTAAGATTGCGACGGCGTAGAACCCGATATTTCAGCCTACATTTTTTCCAGTTAGAAAAATAAATATAAAAAAGGGCTGTCTCGCATTGGTTGAGACAGCCCTTTTAAGAAACTGCTTTTCGCAGTTTCGAAAAGAATTGAATTTACCCTTCCTCACCGACTAATTGCGGCATCAGGCTCTGCTGATGATGTTTATCAGTCAGGTGTTTCATTTCGATAAACAGACAACATCCGGTTAACATGGATGCTAGAAAATCAGATAAGGGACCTGCCGTTAGAACGCCCTGCAAGCCGAAAAAGTGGGGTAAAATCAGCAATAAAGGTACCAAAATCAGTAATTGCCGTGAGAAATTTAGTAACATGGATAGGAGCGGTTTTCCGACAGCCTGAAAATAACCGGAGCCAATGATTTGAAAACCGATGACCGGCAGGCAGAATAGGTAAACGGTTAAGGCGTGGCTGCCGAAGGCAAGCAGCGCTTTATCATGACTATTAAACAGGGAGATTAATTGTTCCGGAAAGATGCGCGTAATGATGTATCCCAGGGTGGCAATGAATGTTGCCGCAAAAATTGCGTATTTCAATACTTTTTTAACCCGATCGTATTTCTCGGCGCCATAGTTATATCCGATAATCGGCTGAGAACCCTCCTGGAATCCGACGATCGGTAAAAAGATTAAAGTATTTAAGCTATTGACGATTCCCATGCCGGAGATGGCGATATCGCCGCCATATTTCAACAGGCTGTTGTTCATGATGCCAAATAACAAAGATTGGGCAAGCTGCATCACACAGGGTGCAATACCGATGGCGAGAATTCCTTTGACGATAGCGCCTTTCAATCTCAAATTGGCGGCCCGGATTTTGAGAATGCTTCGGCCGAAGATAAAATGGGAGGCAATCCAGATGGAAGACACTGCTTGGGCCGTAACGGTAGCCAGGGCCGCTCCACGAATTCCCCAGTGAAACACGAAAATAAACAACGGGGCCAGCAAGACATTTAATACAGCGCCGATCAGCATGGTTGCCATGGCAATGATCGGTTTGCCTTCAGCCCGCATAAAATTGTTCATTCCAAAACTAAAAGTCTGAAAGATACTGCAATAAAGGATAATACTCATATAAGCCTTGGCATAGGGAAGCACTTCCTGGCTTGCCCCGAAGATTTTTAACAAGGGATTTAAAAAAGTCAAGCCCAAGGTCACCAGGATGACGGTACCGATAGCTATCAAGGTTACGGCATTCCCCATATATTGTTCGGCTTCTTCTTTTTTTTGCTGACCGAGCCGGATCGAAACCAAGGCGGTAGCGCCTAAGCCAATCAGCATGCCAAAAGCCATCTGAATCAGCATCAACGGAAAACCTACGGTAATCGCGGCGATTCCCAGAGAACCTGCGCTGTTACCGATAAATATCCGGTCGATTACATTATAGAGCGCATTAACCAGCATTCCGATAATGGCCGGAACCGAAAATTCCATCAATAATTTGGAGAGTTTGGCCTCTCCCAGTCTAGCGGTGTCGTTCATTGTGATCTCCTATTTATGTTCTTTTTATCTTTGATCGCATTTCCAAAGATGTTCAAAATCTTTACAAATCACTCATTCCAGAGCAAAGTTCCCCTTTACACATATAGTTAGCGTACTAACTAGTATACTACAAATTAAATTTTGATTT
>JAEZKW010000189.1 GCA_023415375.1 Bacillota bacterium | reverse complement strand
GGATCGCCGGCATAAACTGCCAACACAGCCGCCTTTTTCCCCTGGCCTTTAGGTAATGAACGCAAATATTTTCTAACAAGTGCCGGAGCGGACCAACTCAACGTCGAGAAGGCAAAGATATTGAAATCAGCGTTTTCAGAAATGGCCAGTTTCACATTGGTAATGGCAAATTGCTTAACCTCAAAACCATTCTTTTGTAAATCCCCAGTGATCACATCCACCGCCCGTTTGGTATTACCGGTTCCACTAAAATAATGAATAAAAACTGTTGCCATAAAAAATCACTCCTTCATGCTTTTTTGTCATTTTATCCTCATTCCTCGTGTTTGGTTAGTTCCCTAAGTAATTCACTGCACCAGTTGATAATAAACTGATAATAATCAATCCCGTATAAAAGGGTAGAATATCGAAAAATATCGGTTTTTTCCTGAATTTTTAGTTGAGATTCCCGAAGTCTTTGTAATACAGGCTCAACTTTCCCTGAAAAATCTTCTAACATTTGTTTTGCTTGTTCCTTCGGTAAAGATCCCAAGAAAAAAACTTTCACCAAATGATCCAGCTTGGTTCCATTAAACTCAATTGGTTGTACCAGCCAATTTCGAAAATCTGACTTTCCAGTATCAGTAATAACATAGAGTTTCTTATACTTCCCTCCGTCGATCACCTCCCTGGAATTAATGAATCCTTTGGCTTCTAAACGCTTTAACGCCGGATAAATACTTCCAAAACTGGCATCAAAGAAGTTTGAAGTACTTCTCTGCATAGCTTGTTTTAAATCATAGCCACTCATTTCATTGTGTATCAGAAACCCAAGAATAATATATTCTAACATTTGCGACCCCACTTCATATCGTTAATGAATATATCGATTTGATATATAATTGTTAGACATATATTATTCTCTGCTCTTTAATTTGTCAAGGGTTCCATTTCGTGGATGAAATTTCATAAAAATTTGGTTGAGTGTTATCTTTTATGAGATTAAAGTCGATAACTAAATTAAATAATCCAATTTTGAAGTTATTGCACATTAAGATTGGTTTCTTCATTATCCTTTGGACTTGTAAAGAGGATTTTGAAGATTTCCTCCTTAATACATCAAAGTAACATAGTAAATTATTTTTTAGTAACCTTGCCCGATTATCCAAAGATATTAAAAAAAACCGGGGGTTTGAAAAAGTGTATAAAATTAAAATACTGTTCATCTTGAGCCTTCTTTTGTTCACAATTTCATTTCCGGCCTATGCCAGCGTTTCAACTGGTTTGGAATGGCGCTATCATGATGCTGACGACCATTTTTCGCTGGATGCTCTAAAAATAGATTTGGATATAACCAAGCATTGGGCGTTGCAAGGAAGTTACGATCAAGAAAACAAAGACTCGGCTGTTGATATTCTCTACAAAGCAAGAGCCGGTTCCAGAATTGAACCTTATCTGGGACTTGGCGTCCGGGACTTATCGCAAGAATCGGGCAGTAAACTTTCGGTGGGTGAAAGAATGGAAATGGTTGCCGGTGTGAATCTCAATATTAGCCCCAATCCGAGAACCGGAATGTTTTTAAGTATGGAAGTAAAAGCAGTCCCGGACACGGTTTTTCATGATTCCAATCCCGATATCTTAAAGCCGACTTTCAGTTTAGCTCTTAATTGGCGGATTCCAAGCTTCCGTTTTCCAACTCGCAACCAAAAAATTAAGCCCCCTTCCAGCCTTGACAAGAAGGATTTTGAGTTATTGGCCCGGGTGGTGGCCGCCGAAGCGGGAAATGAACCATATGAAGGCCAGGTGGCAGTGGCAGCAGTCGTTTTAAACCGGGCCGGCAGCGGAGAGTTCCCGGACACTATAAGTGGTGTGGTTTATCAAACCAACCAGTTTAAATGTTTACCGCGACTTAATTCCATCACCCCAAGTGATTCCTGTTATCAGGCAGTAGTCGACGCTCTGAAGGGGGACGATCCTTCTCACGGGGCATTGTATTATTACAATCCCAAACTCAGTTCCCCGGAAGGATTGGAATTTTTCCGGACTGCAAAATTAAGAGTTACAGCCCGAATCGGCCATCATATCTTTTTAACCGATGGCGGACGGTAAGATTATTTCACTTGAATACCTTTCAAAAAGGGACATAACTTCATCGATTCATTTTACTAATTATAATAAGAAGAGGCTGTCGCAAAAGTATTTCAAAATCAATGAGATATACAATATATTGCCCAATAAATATGAAAAAGCTATATATTGTATATCTCTATCGATAAATTTTCTTTTGCAACAGCCCCTACAAGTTTGTGGAGGTTATCTAAAAAGTATTGTAAAATCAATAAGATATAAATATATAGCAATGAATTCAATAAAACATTATATATTGTATATCTTTATCGATAAATTTTTTTCGGGACAGTCCCTAACTCCTTTTCCCGAGTTGATGGTCAAGCATTACCAAACTGCCTCCCGAATTCCCGATCATTTTTAAAGTCTGGACAATCTTTGAGGTTTGAGCCTCTTCTTCCACTTGTTCTGTGACAAACCATTGGAGGAATACAGCTGAAGCATTATCTTTTTCGGATGCCGCCAAATTGACCAAGTCATCTATTTTTCCTGTGATAAATTGCTCATGTTTATATGCATCTTCGAATGCTTCCAGGGGGGAAGCCCATTCAGTTTTAGGTTTCGATAATGCCTCTAACTCAATCTTGCCGCCACGGTCCTTGATATGGTCGAAAAATTTCAGAGCGTGCCCTTCTTCTTCCCGAGCTTGAGCTCTGAACCACCCAGCGATTCCATCAAGTCCTTTATAATGAAAATCCGCTGCCATCGCTAAATATAGGTGACTGGAAGCCTGTTCATGGCGTATTTGTTCGTTAAATGCCTGTAATAATTTTGATCCGATCATTTCAAATTCATCCTTTCATTAGGTCGTTGTTTTATTTAGTTAAATTATAACATGGTTAATTAATATCCGCAATACAATTTTTATTTTACCTGGGAAAAATATTCCTGGATTCCACAAAAGAAGATTGAATCTGGATTTTGATTATCACTTAAACAGAAAACCCCGGATTTACCGGAGTTCTGTAACTTAGTTCCTTATGGATTCTTCATAAAACTTATTTCTAACATTTTGAAAATCGTAAGACATTCCAGGAAAGTTTCGGCAACATGATTTTTCGGACTCCACTTTGATCTCCTGAAATTTTGGCATTTCTTGGTGTTACTTTATTTGGTTCGGTAAAGGTGTTTTTCGCATTCAAATCCGGACCATCAATAATCAAATGTTCAATCATATGGAAGCCTTCAAAGGATCTCATGTCTAGGGCTAGTTCCACTTCTTCTTGCTGATCACAATTTAATGCAAAAACAGTTGCCGTACCGTCCTCTTCATTATAGGTCGCAGCCGTTTGCACCAGAGGTACAGTGCCGTAAGACCCGGTTTCAATCTTTGGGGTACTGACTAAGGTCTTTAGTGCCTGGCCTCTGCCATAAAGGGAAACTTGTTGAAAAGGATAGAATATCGCTTGTTTGATAACTCCGCCGCCTTTTTGAGTGTATATGGGAGCAATAACATTAACGAGCTGTGCCAGACAAGCCATTTTAACCCGATCCGTATTGTTAAGCAATGTACAAAGCATACCACCGAAAACCAGAGCATCCAGTAGCGAGTAAATATCTTCTAGAATCGGCGGAGCCACTTCCCAGGGGAAACGGGTTTGTTTCTTTATATACCATACGTTCCATTCATCAAACGATACCTTAAGTTTCTTTTTACTACGCGTCTTGGCCTTAACATAATCGGCAGTGGCCACGACAGTTTTAATAAAATCATCCATATCGGCAAATGAAGCCAAAAAGTCAGTGATACTGCCTTCATTTTCATAGTACCGGTGCATCGAGATGTAATCTACATGTTCATAAGTATGTTCAAGGACTACCCGATCCCATTCCGGATAGGTGGGTATTGCCGGTGAAGAACTTCCACAGGCAACGAGTTCAATGGTGGGATCAACCCATTTCATTATTTTTGCTGTTTCAAGAGCCTTTTTCCCATAATCTCCCGCAGTAAGACTGCAAGTTTGCCAAGGACCATCCATTTCATTACCGAGGCACCAAACTTTAATATTATGGGGATCAGAATGCCCGTTTTTTCTCCGTAAATCGCTATAATAAGTTCCTGAAGGATGGTTGCAATATTCAATCATATACCCTGCATTTTGCGGTGTTCCAGTACCCAGGTTGACCGCTGCCATCACCTGAACATCAGCTTTCTTACACCAGTCAACAAATTCATCAATACCTACTTCATTTGTTTCGATGGACTGCCATGCATAATCAAGCCGTTTAGGGCGGTCTTCTTTAGGCCCAATACCATCCAACCAGTTATACCCGGAAACAAAATTTCCACCCGGATATCTTACAATCGGGACCCTGAGGGATTTTACCAAATCCAAAACATCTTTTCTAAATCCCTGTTCATCGGCTAAAGGATGACCAGGTTCGTATATTCCGGTATAAACGGCCCGTCCTAAATGTTCAATGAATGAACCAAATAACTTCGGATCAACATCACCAATTACGTAATCTTTATCGATTGTACATTTTACCGATTTCACTTTGTAGCCTCCTTTGATAAATCATATTGCGCCATGAAAACAAAACGAAACTTTTTGTTAATTCGATTCCTCCTTTTGTCCATCCTCTTCGATATTTCGTTGCCTAAAAAAGCCCACTGATAAGAGAAAAATGGATTATTTAACTTCATAGAGCCGAGAATTTGTTGAATCTCGCTCAATAAGCTTCGGTTCCAAAACAACCTGTGTCGTTTTCTTCTTACCGTATTTGATTTTGGTAAGGAGAATTTTTACCGCTTCAACACCCATTTCAAACTTTGGAATATCGATAGTTGTTAAAGACGGATGCAATAATCCGGTAAAGGGCAGGTTATCGCAACTAACTATAGCCATATCTTCCGGAACTTTAATTCCTAAATTGTTCAAGACCTGTAAAACTCCAACGGCCATGTCGTCGCAAAAGCAAAAAACGGCATTTGGCCGTAAGCCTTCCTTGAGTGTCGCAATCATAACCTCTTGGGTTTTATTTTCACCCCTAACAATGCGGATTAGGTCTGGAACAATCGGTATGCCGTGTGACTTCAAACTAACTTCATAACCCCGTTGTCTTAATTCCGAGCTTGAGTTGGAAAAGGAATTCAGAAACATAATCCTGCGATGTCCCTTCATAATGAGATACTCAGTAGCAATACGTCCTACTTCTTGATCGTCACAAACTACATAATCCGTATCAATACCAGGCATATATCTTGCAATAAACACAAAAGGAGTATTATGCTCCTGAAGTAATGAGAAGCTTTCAAATTTGCTTTGGACTGGAGCAATAATCAAACCATCTACCCGCCGACGGACAAGAAGTTCAATCGCTACCCGCTCAGCCTCTGCATCTTCATGTGAGTTACATAAAATAATGGTATAGCCTTCTTTGGCCAAAGCTGTCTCAATACCAGCCACTACGGCAGCATAAAAAGGATTCTGAATACTTGTTACCAAAACTCCTATTGTTTTGGTTGTACCGGAAAGGAGGCCGCGAGCCAGGGGGTTAGGGGTATAAGTGAGGTGCTTTGCAACTTCCAGTACTCTTTTTCTAGTATCCTGGTCGACATCACCTCGATTATTCATGGCCCGGGAGGCAGTGGCCAGGGAAACCCCGGCCATTTTTGCAACTTCTTTAAGTGTGGCGTGCTTCAATATTTATTCACCTAATTTTTTAATTCTTTAGTTACTTGCGTAATGTTAAATCCGTAAACGTTTCCGGAAAGCTTTCCGGTTATAATTAGTTTCCATTCCATCTTACAAACTCCTTCTTCCAAAAATAATTTATTTTTCAAAAACGATTAATCTTATTATTAAGCCAGACTGCTCTGATTACCAAGATTGAATTGAAGTGTCCCCTTTGAACGTTTTATCCAAAAATAAGAGATCACAAAAGTAATCCCTTCCGTTAGGGGGGCAGTCAGCCATATTCCTATATTACCCATAAAGTATGGCAAAACAAAGATGAAAATGCCAATCAATACTAAACCACGTAGCGTTGAGATAACGGCTGCCGCTTTTGCTTTCCCTAGAGATGTAAAATATGTCGCCGCAATAATATTGTAGCCGTTAACCAAAAATGAAATTGAAAACAATTTTAGCCCCTGATTGGCTATGCTTAATAATTCTTTGTTATTGTCGGTGAATATTCCAACAATTCCTTTCGTAGCAAAGTTCACGATTGCAAAAATGATTATTCCAGTAAAGAATACTACTTTTAACGCGATGGATAAAAGTTCAAAAATCTTGTCCTTGTTTTGGGCGCCAAAATGGAAACTCATTACCGGATGAATCCCAACTGCAATCCCTGTCAGGATCATGTTTTGAATAAAAGATACATATCCGATAATGGTAAGCGCTGCTACGCCGTTGATACCAATTCTTTTTAAAATTACCCAATTCATTATATAAGTAGTAACCGAGAGAGAGATTTGGGCGACAAACTCAGCCGAACCGTAAAAAAACATCTTTTCTAGATCAAATATATTAAAACTGGGTTTATAAAATTTGAACAGTGATTTTTCAGAAAGAAAATAAAAAACACCTAAGAAAAATGAGATCAATATTGACAATCCCGAAGCCAATGCAGCCCCTTTCATACCATATCCCAACTTCATGATAAATATATAATCCATCATAATATTAAGGATATTAGAAATAATTCCAAAAAGTAAGGACAGTTTGGGCTTACCTTCGCCCCGGATAAACATGGAGAAAATTAAGTTAGCCATCATCAACACATAAAAAAAAGACATGATACCCAGATAATCCCGGACATAATTTACTAGAACCCCTTTTGCGTTGAGTAGCCGGATAATCCAATCCTGAAAAAACAATAGAATAATCATTGCCATAACGTTAACAATGATACATATTAGCAGGGCAAGGTTAAAATAATGATTGGCCCGCATCTTGTTCTGCTCCCCCAGGCTCTGGGCTCCCAAAGTGACCCCGCCTACCCCAATCATGATTGTTACAGCCAACAGGCAATATAGCACCGGCAAAGTAAGATTAACCGCAGCCAATCCATTTTGTCCCATTTTCCATCCGATGAATATTCCATCGACAATTGTGATAAAAGAAGTCAGAAACATGCCCAGAATACAAGGAATTGAATAACTTATAAAAGTTTTTATCATGCTTTGGTTCTTTTCAGTATGTATCATATAGATACTTCTCCTCTTTGTTCTTTTAAATAAACGTCTACTTCTTCATTACTTAATTTACGAATCTGCTCGTCCTTAACCGGCGTATATTTAATTGAAATGTACATCGGTTGTAAACTGCTACATGATTTCCCCGGGTTATTTTTTAAGTATTTTACCAGATCTTCCTTTTGAGCGTATATTTTATATGATTTTCTGCCGGTCTTTTGATCTTGGATTTCATAAATACCGCAAACTTCTTTACTTAATATCTCTGCGCATTTTAAGTATAAAACAGCATTTTCAAAACGACTAAACGGCATGAAACACCGGGCGCGTAATTCACCTTTTTTATCAATACAAATATGACGTCCGCAAGTAGAACATATGTATTGTAAATGATATTGCAAGCAGTGTTCAGCTCCTAAAAGAGGTGTTATTCTTGGATTTTCACTATAGCATTCCGGACATTTCGTTTTGGATACCCCCTTTTTTTATTTTCAAATGGGTGTGTAACGTTACGCCACATGAGTGCATTTTATAATTTTCAGCCATAAAAAACTTCTGAATTCGTGCTAAATCATTACCCGCAGTGTTCACATAAATGCAAAGTCACGATTGAGGTCCAGCAACGAAAAATTAAGCACAGAGAGGACAGAGGGTAGAGTAAACTAATATACAGAGTAAAGCTTAATGAGATCTTTGATTTTGTTATTCCCTGTGTTCTCCGTGTCCTCTGCGGTAAAAAAATTAAATAAATAATAAAACCGCCAAAGTAATGGTTACCTGGCGGTTCTATATATATTTATATTCGTTATTTTGGTTCTTTGATAGGAATACAAATATCAAATCGCATTCTACCTTCATCATCCATCCCGGAATGATACATTTCCAGACAGAGCTGATCATTTAAATCGAATTTACAAAAGGGGAGCCATAAAGCAAAGATTTCATGGTAACTCTTATTAAGATTTTCCAGCCGATCATAAAATTCATAACAGGCGTAAGTTCCCGGCTTAATTTTCAAGACATTGGCGCTATTCACTTTTTCTACTTTAAGGCACATGTCATAAATACACCGGTTTTCATCGGCAATCAAAGGGTCGTCATAGGATATTCCGATAAACCTGGTATCCTTATCAAAGACATATTTTAAGGACATTTCATGACAAAATTCTTCCCAAGCACGACCCAAACCCTGATAATAATTTCCGATGAAACGTTGATATTCCAGGATCATCCCTTCAAGGTGCCGAATGGACATTCTGGCGTCAATAGCCGCAAAAAAATCTTCCTGCTTCCTCATTTTATTGATATGTTCCACGATTGTCCGATAAGTATCCTTCAACGGCAAATCATATGTCTTTCGAAACTCGGAAGCGTTTACTCCAAAATATTCCTTAAAGGCCGAAGCGAAATTGGATGGGCTATAACCCACTTCCAACGCGATTTCAGTGATAGCTCGCCGGGTGGAGCGCAGCTTAAAAGCGGCACATTCCAATTTGATTCTTTTGATAAAGGAATAAAGGCTTTCATTAACAACGGACTTGAATATCCTGTTGAAATAAAACTTTGAAAAACAGCAATGATTGGCGATATCTTCAACAGTCAAGTTTTGATCAAGATTTTGATATATATAGTTAATCGCTTGGTTTATTTTTAAAATATAATCATTCTCCATAAACGCCTCATCGCTGAACTTCCTATAATTTATAAATCTCACCGTATTTTGTTTTTAAATACTTGATGTAGGGTCCAATTTCCAAAGGCCGGCCGGTGGCCCGTTCGATAATCTCCTTGGCTGGATATTGGTGGCCGTAGCGGTAGATGTGCTCTCTTAGCCAATTGTGTAAATTACTGAAATTTCCGGTAGATATTTCGGAACGGATTTTGGGATGCGCTTTCTCCGCGGCCTCAAAAAATTGAGCGCTTAAGATATTGCCAAGAGTATAACTCTGAAAATAACCACCGATAGTGCCGCTATACCAATGCATATCTTGGAGGACTCCGAGACTATCGTCGGGAGGCAAAACTCCTAGATCATTAAAATACCTTCTATTCCAGGCCTCAGGTAAATCTTTTACCGCCAATTTACCCTCCAGCATTTCCAGTTCTAATTCAAAACGAATCATTACATGCAAATTATAGGTAACTTCATCGGCATCGGTTCGAATCAGCGAACGCTCTACCTTATTGATGGCGCGGTAAAAAGTTTCGCCTTGAACATTCCGAAGTTGATTTGGGAAGAGTTCTTGAAGCTGCGGGTAAAAATATCGCCAAAAACCCCGCGACCGACCAACTAAATTTTCCCACAAGCGGGACTGGCTCTCATGAACCGACATTGAAGTACCCGTTGCCAAGGAGGTCCCGTCAAAATCCGGATTAATTCCTTGTTCATAAAGAGCATGACCGCTTTCATGGATGGTACTAAAAAGAGCTTCCGCTAAATTATTGGTTTTAACCCGGGTGGTGATCCGCACATCACCGATAGAAAAACTTGTTGTAAATGGATGGGGACTTTTATCCTGACGGCCACGATTAAAGTCGTAACCCATCTTTCCGGCAACTTTTAAACCAAAACTCAACTGTTTGGCCTCTGGAAACTCCTGCCGTAAGCAAGAATCGTCCGGAGCAAGCTGGGAAGTAATCTTTTGGACGAGAGGAGTTAATTCGGTACGCAGTTTTTGAAAAAGCGGGCGAATAATAGCTACCGTCATTCCTTTGTCCAGATCGTCAATCAATGGATCCGCGATGTGCTGGTACCCAGGAAAGAAATTTGCTAATTGTCGGCTATAATCAAGGGTCTTTTCCAGCAATGGCGCCACTAGCTTAAAGTTTCGCTCAGCCCTGGCCTTTGTCCATGCAGCATAAGTTCTGGAAGTATGTTCTGAAAACTTGGATGTAAAAGATGAGGGTATCTTGATCGCCTTTTCGTAATCATGGGTTGTTATCCGAATTAAAGCGGCATCGGCTGAATCCGGCGGTAGTTCTTTGAGTATTGGCTGGAGTTCCTCAAGTAGTTTCCCTATCTCCAGGTTGGTAAATTTTTCATGGGAAAGCTTTTCCAGAGTTGCCATTTGACGCCCTCGTGCCTCTGCGCCCCCCGGCGGCATAAATGTCATTTGATCCCAAGACAAAATGGCATGGGCTTCATTTAAATCATTAATTTCAGTCAGGCGATTTCTTAATTCCTGAATTTTCGGGTGCATTGAATCTACTCCTTTCTTCCTTTAAACCTGAATTCGGCAAATTACTTCAGAAGATATTCTAAAAATAAGCGCGTGCTGACGCACGAGTTGCCGAATCAAGATTAAACATCTCACTACCATATGAGGTTTCTTTTACTATTAGTACTTAAATGCGATTAAATTGCAGTTCATTGCGGTGTTTACCGACTTCTTTTAGAATGCCCATCTTTCGTAAACAATAAGTTATTTTGCGTGCCTGATAAATAGAATAACCGCCTAAAGCCGCTAAATCCTTATTGGAAAAGGGATAGGTTATCTCTGACGGTAAAAAGCACGAGAAATCGTTTTTGGTAAGCAGTGGAATCCGCTCAATGACTGCTAATAAACGGCGGTCTTTAATACTAACCCCGCCTCTTCGCCAACTACCCTTGCCATCCTCACACCAAATATGTTCTTCCTGTGTTAAAACAGCTTCAATCATAAAATTAGGATCAGTAATCAAATCAGGGATCCGGACTAATTCACTAAACAAATCAATCACTTTCCCGGACTTCGGTGATTTACGGCGGCTTTTGATTTCCCCATCGCTAGTTATACGGACTATCCATTTTTCCTGAGGTATCGGATATACAAGCCGTATTGGATACTGAGGGAGTAACTCCAGAAGTTTACGACGGATGGCCGTGAAATTACCGGTTTGGATTTCAATCAGTATTGGGACTTGATCATTGACCGAAGGCCTTACAATATCGATGAAAAAGTTTCCTACTTTTACTTCAAATCGATCACCCGGGAGCGCATACCATTCTTTCAACGAAGCATGGAGCGACTTTTCATTACTAACGCCTATTTGAAATGGTTTTCCGATTTTCCGGCAACCGTTGTTTTTTGCCATAACTGCGCTCCGCTTCATGATGATTCAATCGTTACTCTTTTTCGCGTTTCATAACTAAAACCCTTTCGTGTAATTTCGTAATTATCGGGGTTAAATAAATTCATAAGATTATCCAACCACGAAACACACCAAAGGCACGAAAAAAGGTTTGCCGTCAAATCAAAGCCACGATTTTTGTTTTTATTTCCTTATTTTCGTTGTTATTAATTTTCCATTTTAATAAATCGCTCATGGAATCGACTGGAATTTCACCTTCAAAGTATGAATTTCAAATGGAGCGAATGGAAGTTCAATCTCGGATCCCAAGTTGGCTCCATCATAGGGCTGTTCTATGAGGTCAACCAACTGGATACATTCTACCGGCCAATGAATAATCAGGTTAGCCCGGGTGGAACAACCGGCAGACTCATAGAGTCGAATGATAAGTGCTGAGCTATCTTCGGCTTTTTTAATCGTTTCGACGATAATGTTTTCAGGAGTAGTGGTAATCCAGGAAAATTCCGAATGAAAACTGGCTTTTTTCGGGAGCTGTTCAATAATTGTCAATGGATAATTCAATTGATAACCCTGCTGAATTACCCTCCCTTCCGGAAGATTGCCCTTGTGAGGAAATAAGGCATAGGTAAATTCATGGGTTCCCAAGTCAGCTTCCGGATCCGGATAGGTTGGACTTCTTAACAAATCAAGGTCCAAGATATTTTCAAAAACTTTGTGCCCATACTTGCAGTCGTTTAATAACGCTACACCATAACCGGAATTGGATAAATCAACCCACTTATGAGCACAAATTTCATATTGAGCCATCTCCCATGTCGTGTTTCTTTGATTTGGACGGTGGATATAACCAAACTGAATTTCACAAGTAAGAGTACTGTTTTGAATGTTTGAGGGAAACGCCACTCGCAGCATTTTATGGTGTTCCCGCCAATCTACTTTGGTTCGAAAATCCACCCGGCGGCTGCCATCATAGATTACAATTTCCTGTTCCACTCGGGAATTACCATAACTATACCAGTGTTTCACCGATGCCTTTGGACCGTCCATTCCACTCGCGACTGCGGTTAATTGGAAATAGTCCGGCGCTTTGTCTGCGTAACCAATGGGAATATCCCAGGCATCCCCATTGTCCTGGTATACTGCCAAGCGGTTTCCACAAGTTCCGGGAGCAATAATCTCAAAATCGTTTACTTTATCGTAGAACCTGATAATTGCCCCCTTGGAATCCCATTCAATCCGCAATTGAGCGTTTTCCAAACAATCCTTCCTAGCCGTTACTTCAATAGATGGTGATGCAGGTATACTCAAATCAATCATCCGATAGCCCAAGGCCGGAACCCGAATGAAATACCAGCAATTCTTGATTTTAAGCCATTCCTCACGTGCCCAGGAAGTGCTGTTGAATATGAAAGCCGGGTTTTGACTGCCAGCAGTATCCAATATGGGGCTTAAATCCGATAAAGCTTTCTTTTTAAGCTTGTTCACCCAATTGAATAGGTTTTGATAACGGATTTCTGTTTCTTGATAAACCCGGGCAATGGCTGAGCCCGGTAAAATATCATGAAACTGATAAAGAAGCACTTCCTTCCAAATCGTCTCAATATCGGCTGCCGGATAAGTGGCGCCCGCTACACTCATCGCCAATGCTGCAAAAAACTCCAAATCATGGAGGGCAATCTCAATTTTGCGATTAGAGCGTTTATTGCGAGCCCTGGTAGTGTAAGTTCCCTGATGGCGCTCTAGATAAAGTTCACCCTGCCAGGATTGATATTTCTCTTTCCTTTGGGCCAATTTCGTAAAAAACTTAATGGCTTTTTTTTGCCGAACTGGGGGTAAATCAGCTGGATTCTTTTCCCTGCATAGCATTTCCAGATGTTCCTCTCCCGGGCCCCCTCCGCCATCACCGATCCCAAATAGCATCAAACATTGATCGGACACTCCTTTATCGAGATAATTGGTTTCCGCTTTCACAATAGCCCGGGGGGCTGCCGAACTATTATAGGTTCCTTCGGGTGGCATATGGGCAAGCACCGGGCTGCCGTCTATTCCTTTCCAGATGAAGGTATGATGGGGAAATTGATCATAAAGGTTCCAAGAAAGTTTGGTGGTGCAAAAATAATCGATTCCCGATTTTTTAAATAGTTGGGGCAAGGCGGCACTATATCCAAAACTATCGGGCAACCATGCTATTTTTACTTCTTCACCGAATTCTTGCTGAAAAAACCTTTTTCCGTAGAGCAATTGACGCACCAATGACTCTCCGCCAGGCAGGTTGGCATCCGATTCCACCCACATTCCACCAAGGGTTTCCCAGCGCCCCTCAGATACCCGGAAGCGGATCTTCTGATATAATTCCGGATAATACCCTTTGATCCATTGGTAAAGTTGAGGTTGACTGGCTCCGAAAACATAGTCGGGATAACGTTCCATCATCATTAATGCCGTAGCAAACGTACGGGCCCCTTTGCGGACTGTCTCCCGCAGTGGCCATAACCATGCCAAATCAATATGGGAATGCCCCAAGGCACTGATGAATAAAGAGGGGTCGCCGGATTTTTTACATAGTTCCGCAGTGATGGTTGCTTCTGCGGAGTTTATTTCTTTCTTTGTAAGTCCGCTTAGACATAAGGTTGCTTCATATAAAGTAAATAGAATGCTTTCATGTCTGGCGCTATTTTCGGTGATGTTTTGCATGAGTCCAAACAAAAATTCCATGTCATAGTAAAGTGTTTTCAAAGGGTCATCACAGATGGCTATAAAAGCCGATTGAATCTTTCCGCCATCTCGATATTTCCCGAAAAGGTCATTGGTACCGGCGTCTATCCAGAGATGGATAGCCTCATTGCCTTTAGAGTTTTCGGCGAAATAAACCACCCGTTTCCCTGGTTCACCGAGTGAATGATCAAACTCGGAGTTCTGGTTGGTCAGCCCCTGTATAGGATAACCTTTATCATCAAAAACCAGGGCCTCCCCGCCAACATCAATAAGTAATACAACTTTTTTGCCCAATCCCTCCGCCGGTACTTTGCCCTCAAAATAAAACCAGGCACAGTCCCAGAGATCTCCCCATTTTTCCCCAATATGCAGAGTCATTTTTTTCCCGCTCATCCGAGCCACAAATGGTACTGGCTCCGGAGTGACCCAGGCAGTAATCGTTAACTCTCCAATTACAGTATAAATGGCTTTTTTTATATCGGAAATCCTCTGACGGATTTGAGACTGCATTTGCGCTTTGGCATAAGGCATAGCCGTACCTCACCATTATTAGTCCATTTCTATCCTAGTCAAGGCCAAAAGACGGTTTTGGCCTCTGTGTTCTCTGTGTCTGTAGCTATTCATTATTGGCCCCGAAGGCTATATGGTCTCAAATTTCATTTTTTGCCCGAACAAGGAAATTCTTGCTGCCATTTCAGGGAGAAACCGCGCTCCAGGTTGAGCCAAAGGCAATACCACTGAGTGGCGCGATAATTACGGCAGTTAAAGGGACGATTATGGTGACACATCTTTTGGTTCAGCTCATTCATCTCCTGCCAGGATTTGTTCATATAGCGCAAATAGTAAGCCCCAATGAACTCGCCGGTACGGTCACAACCAGCCGCGCAATGAGCAAAAATAACGATGGGTAAATCGGTGATGATCCTTGAATCAGCTTGATCCCCTGTCAACCATTGTCTTACTTTCTCTATCCGGCTGCCCAAACCATCACTAAGCCAACTGTCAAGGTAATGCCCTAAATAATATATGCTCGCAGCCAGTCTAGGATCGGCAGCTTGAAGCCCTGTCCCATTAATTCCCCAAACTTGAATAAAACCGAGATCTGGATGGGTTTCAAAAAATTGGTGTTCCACAAAAATGCGGTTCCGATCCACAGTACTTTCTATATTGAGCAAGTTAACATCGATGATGAAGAAATCCTGCGGTACATTAACTCCGGCAGCGTTTCCGGCTTCAATGATAGTTTGTTTTAAGCCTTGATAATTAAAAGTCCTCCCGTTATTGGTAAGCGGAAGTCCCCCCCGAAATAAGAAATTACGGCCGGCCGAATCAACATAATGGACATTGCGAACCGGTTCGCCTGTCTGAACATATGCCTGACCCGAATGAACTGTTAAGCGAATCGCTAAAAAAGCGAAAATAAATAACAAGCTAAACCAAATCAATCTTGTGATAAAGCTTGAATTTCCACCCAAAGATTCCCCCGGTTGAGGAACAGGTCTGTTTTTGGTGTATTTTTGTAGAAAGACGAAAGGACTTTTTATTTTTTTGGCAATATCCGGAAGCCTCCTTTACTTTTTTTCCTATTGATATTCATAATGCAAAGAAGGGACTTTTTAGACCGTTAGGATTTAAAAATTAAGTGGGAGAGGATCAGAAAAAGCGAGAAGTTCGGGGATGGGTAATTTTGGAAACTGGCCGGAAATTAAATTACAAACTACATTCGTCCATCACTTTTTCGTGACCTTTCGTGTCTTTCGTGGTCGATTATATTGTCTTTATCCATTAACCTTAAACCCATTTTCTATCACGAAAAGCACGAAATTACACGAAATGAAAATCAATTATTGTTACTCCTCTTTTCATGGTTGATAGTTCCTTTTAATAAGGCAATTCTTTCAATCCTAATTTTGGGATGGGAACAAAAATTGACCAAAAGTTCAGACCCTAATCCAGCCTGCCCGTTAATATTCAAAAAATCGATGTACGGATGAATTATTTTACTTATTGGAGATCTTACCCACATTCTTGATAATGATGGAAACGGTTCCGTTCGGTTGGTTTACAAATTCAATCATATCTTTATTATTGTAGTAAGTAGAAGGAAAATTGATTTCGATCCCGGTATCGGTTTTAATCTTATGGGAGCGAAATTTTTTTTCAGCAATCCGCTCGGTTAATTGAATCTCTTCCTCCTCAATACCGGCTTCTTTGACTTCCTGAATATATTCCCGCTGGGCTTGTGGATCATCCCGGAATATTTCCCGGGCTACACTTTCCACGGTTACAGTATTACCGGTATCCATTGTTTCCGCCACTGTTTTCCGCAAACGGGCCACACTGTCGAACTTTTCATTGTTATATTTTTCACCCAATTTTTCGGCAACCTTTTGAATAATCTTGGCCTTTTCACCGGTAGACAGTTGGTCGCTACAAACTAAGAACTGCTTAGATAAATAGTAATCTTTGGCACCGTCAATATCATACTCTTTCTCTGCCAAGTGGATGCCAAAATCTTCCAAGTTTATTAATACCGCTTCTTCCGGCTTCTTATGTTCATCGGGCAGGACTGTTTTTTGTTTTATAAGCAGATTGGTATTGGTCTCCCCCTGATATTCCACATGATGAATATAGTTGGTGCGGTAATTGAGTTTAAAGAGTCCAAAATATGGAGTCCCATCAATTAGAGCCTGGCAACAAAGTAAATCTGCTGCAGGTATACAGGCTTGGTGAGTCATAATTTCATAAATCATAGTAGCCATAGTTTGGCTGACCGTAATCAAATCGCTTTGACCTCTCTTTAAATCATCACACAATTCCCTGACCGAATTGTTTTCTCCCGTAAATTGGACATTTTTTACATTGTCATCCGTCAGCATCTTCTGAACCAAGTTTTCAGTGAAATCAAAACCCTCATCCTCAGGACTTAATTCTTTATTGGATAATACCGGAGTACCTACATTAGTATCCAATATATGTAATATAATTTTTTGAATGATCACTTCAGAGCTATCCATAGTTGCACCTCAATGGTAAAGGATTGTCCAAGTTTTGTGACATTGTCCAGTTTAAGGACAAATATTACTATACCACCTGGCAATATAGATCGCAAGATTATCCTGTTTTCTTTATCTTTAAAACTTGGAGTATAAACTGCCCGACCGGATGTACATAATATAAACGGCGGCGGTCAAGTACCAATCGTCGTATCTGTCGGCCCGGCTAAATGCCTGGAATTGCGACGGCGGGATTCCTTTACTATCAGGCTCGATAGAGTTTTGTATAGAAAGTTTCCTGCGAAAAAACCGGCAGGCCGCCTTTTTTTATTCTATAAACCTCAATTTGTGACACCATAATTCAATTTTTTCCTTGTGTCTTTTGCGCCCAACAATAACCTCACCACTTAAGGCACAGAGGCCCCAATAAACATTTCCCCATTTAACAGGCTTAACATTAAGATTCCATATTATCATTTGTAATGGATTGTTATATAATAAATCTATATTTTTAAGTCGAACTGGATGAAAGGCTTTTTTTCCATCATGTTTAGATTCAACAATGCTCACAAGCAGATGCGCCAGGAGATCCTGGCATTAACATTTCCGGTTTTTACTGAACAAGCTTGCATTACCTTAATGGATGTAATTAATGCCATGATGGCCAGTCATATTGGAAAAGAAGCCACCGCAGCCATTGGCATGGTAGATACCTTAAATATTATTTTTATTGCACTTTTTTCGGCGCTGGCAGTCGGTGGCACAGTGGTCGTCGCTCAATATATTGGACAAAACAATCCCAAATACGCTAATGAATCCGTTAAACAAGCCCTATATTCCGGTCTATTCTTGGCAGTTTTAATTACCCTCGCATTGGATATATTCCGTTATTCGCTTGTCAACTTGCTCTATGGCGCGGCTGACTGGAAGGTAAGGAATTATGCCATATCATATCTGAGAATCACCTTATTAACATACCCGTTAATTGCTTTAACTTCTATTTCCTGCGGTGTATTACGCGGAGCAGGGGATACTAAAACACCGGCCAAGATTGTAATTCTAATGAATATTATTAATATATTCTTCAGTTATATTTTAATCTTCGGAATCCATCTTAAAACACCGTTTTTCATAATCCACTTTAGCGGTCTTGGCGTAATCGGAGCAGCTTTAGGAATTGCTATCGCCAGAGTGTGGGGTGCACTAATCTCTTTGTATGTTTTAACAAGGGGTTCTTGGGGACTTAAGTTACGCCGGATGTTTCATTATGCTCCCGATTTTGAATTGCTAAACTGCATATATAAAATTGGCTTACCGGCCAGTCTGGAATCTCTATTTTTTAACGCCGGCAAATTAATTACCCAGACTTTTATTGTATCTTTGGGGACAGTTCCCATTGTAATCAATTATGTCGGCATGTCGTTACAAGGCCTGATGTGCGTTCCGGGGAATGCGATCGGCCTTGCATCGACTGCTATTGTAGGGCAATACATGGGAAGAGAAGAGCGGGAAACAGCCAGTCAATATTTGGCATACATGCTTAAGTTAGGGAATATCTGCATGATGGGACTGGTGGTCTGTTGTTTTTTGTTCTTCCCTTTTTTAGTCTCCCTTTATACACCCAATCCCGAAATCATCAAATCGGCTTCTTTTCTACTAAGAACCCTGATATTGTTTAATCCGTTTTGGTCTGCTTCATTTATTTTGCCATCCGGACTCAAGGGCGCCGGCGATGTTAAATATACATTGACGGTCTCTGCCGGCAGTATGTGGTTATTTCGTATCACTTTTGGCTATATTTTAGGGGTCTATTTTAAATTAGGGGTCATTGGAATTTGGCTTGGAATGTATACCGATTGGATAGTCCGCAGCACCGCTTTTTATATACGCTTCAAAAGCGACCATTGGCAAGACCATGTTGTTGTAAAACGTTTTGAAGGAATTTAAGATAAGAATTGCTTTCAGTTTGAATTATGTTCTCCGGATAATAGCGATTCAGCCATTCCAGTTCCTTTCGTTCGTCATTTGGTTGATACCAACCTTGTTCGTAAATATTGTGGACCCGCTGGAAATACTCCTCATACATCCTGCCCACCCGTTCCAGTGAATAGTTACTGGTAGCCCAATCCCGGCAATTCTCAGGCTTAATCGTCTCAATATTCTTCACTGCGTAACAGAACTCTTCAAAAACCCGGCAGCGAAATCCGGTGACTCCATGAAGAACCGTTTCCGGGAAAGCCCCCCAATCACTGGTAATCACAGGTGTCCCACATAATTGCGCTTCCACATTCACACCGCCAAACGGCTCCAAGTAATAAGTCGGCATTAAGACAGCTTTGGCGGCACCAAGTAATTGCGCTCTTTCTTCAGGCCCTACTGCCGGAAAATATTGGATATGTTTCTCAGAACCTAATGAGAGCCCTTCATTTGGATTATCCAAAGATCCCTGTCCCACAATAAGCAATCGATTCCCAGTAGCTTTGGCGACATCTGAAGCGACTTGGACCCCTTTACGAGAGATAATGCGGCCAAAGTATAAAAGGAAATCTTTCTTTTTAGGCTGAAATGGAAAATCCGCTACATCAAAATAATTGGGGATAACTGCATCATACCAGCCACCATCATCTTGGTTCAACAACCCATAAACATAATGCATCCAAGCATAGGACTCAAATACACGATATGCTGTAAAAACGCCGGTATAACCGATTCCCGATTCTACAGTCACTAATTGAACGGCATCGGCTATCGGTTTATCATAATTACCCATGGGGCATAACAAAATATCCTGTTGCTGTTTACGTTCATTAATTGCCGTGATGGTGTTCTGATTAAAAGTCCGGTGTGCTAGGTCGGTGGGATCATGTTTGAAAAAATCTTTAGATTTGTCATAATCTCCATAGGTTTGCCGTAAAATATCATGGTCTGAAACTTGAATAAACTCATCACATTCAACTTCCGAGCCTTCAATTCCATAAAAATAAAGTGTATGGCCATAGCTCTTAATCATTCGAGCCAACTTCACTATTTTTTGAGTATAGGCGCAGGCCGAGTTGTTTTTGTGAGTAGCTAAATGAGCAAGACCTAATAAATGAAAACGTAATGGTTTCATTGTAACCTCTTCATCAAATCATTTTTTTATAACATTTTATTCGTCGTAAATTGTAAATGACAGCATCCAATGTAACATTTAGTAATCATAAAAGGCTGATCAAATTTGATCAGCCTTTCTTGAAAGCCATCGATATAACTATGAAGAATATATGATTTCGTTATTAGGTTAACCGGATAATTCGTATTGAAGCATTGACATCAGCTTGAGTGCCACCGATATTGGTAAGTAGTGAAACCGCTTGGAACGAAGTGTGATTTCGAATCGTTAGTGTTGCTGGCGCGGTTATGGAGACAATAACCCTACCGGTATTTTGTATATTTGCCGCACCAACCCCATATATCGTCCCTGGAATTAATGTGCCGTCTAAGAATAGTGCGAATTGATTGTTTCGATCAGCTTCAACCATGAAGGTAATCTCATAAGTGCCACTAGTGCCAATTGTAATTCCAGCAGTTCCAGGTGTATGGGTAATAGCACCGACAATGAGCCCGTTTGTACTCAGTGGAACATCTGCTTCTAATGCCAAATCAGCAATGGCAACCGTATTGTAGATATAAGCGAAGGTATTTGGAAATCCCGGTCCGGTTGGTCCAGTCGGTCCAGTCGGTCCAGTCGGTCCAGTCGGTCCAGTCGGTCCAGTCGGTCCAGTCGGTCCAGTTGCTCCGGTCGCCCCAGTAGCTCCAGTTGCTCCGCTGGCTCCTGTTGCTCCAATCGGTCCAGTTGCTCCAGTCGGTCCGCTAGCACCGGTTGCTCCGCTGGCTCCTGTTGCTCCAGTTGGTCCGGTGGCTCCGGTCGGTCCAGTCGCTCCGGTGGCTCCGGTCGGTCCAGTCACTCCGGTGGCTCCAGTCGGTCCAGTCGCTCCGGTGGCTCCGGTCGGTCCGGTTGCTCCGGTTGCTCCGGTCACTCCCGTAGCTCCAGTCGCTCCGGTTACTCCTGTGGCTCCAGCCGGTCCAGTTGCTCCGGTCGCTCCAGTTGCCCCAGGTCCGGTGGCTCCGGTCGGTCCAGTTACTCCGGTTGCTCCAGACGGTCCGGTGGCTCCGGTTGCTCCGGTCGCCCCGGTTACTCCTGTGGCTCCAGACGGTCCGGTTGCTCCAGTCGCTCCAGTTGCTCCGGTTACTCCTGTGGCTCCAGTCGCTCCGGTTACTCCAGTGGCTCCAGACGGTCCGGTTGCTCCAGTCGCTCCAGTTGCTCCGGTTACTCCTGCTGCTCCAGCCGGTCCGGTGGCTCCAGTCGCTCCGGTTACTCCTGTTGCTCCAGTCGCTCCGGTTGCTCCGGTTACTCCTGTTGCTCCAGTCGCTCCAGTTGCTCCGGTTACTCCTGTTGCTCCTGTTGCTCCGGTTGCTCCGGTCGCCCCTCTAGCTCCTGTGGCTCCGGTCGCTCCGGTTACTCCTGTTGCTCCTGTCGCCCCGGTTGCTCCTGTGGCTCCAGTCGGTCCGGAGGCTCCGGTGGCTCCTGTGGCTCCTCTAGGCCCTGTAGCACCTGTTGCACCAGTAGGTCCAGTCGGTCCAGTAGCACCTCTTGGACCCGTGGCCCCAGTCGCTCCAATATAATCAATTGGGCAACCACTTTCATCTTTCTTTCTTCCTCGTGATGTTGGTTTTGAAATATCGGGTAAATCCT
>JAEZKW010000174.1 GCA_023415375.1 Bacillota bacterium | reverse complement strand
GCTTATTGGGAGATAAATCCCGAAGCGTCGTTTTTGACAATCGGAAGATTAAGCGCTTGGTTCCGGAGTTTGCCTCCAAAACCTTGTTTTCGGAGGGAATTAAAGAATCATTGGCTTGGTTCGAAGCCCATCCGGAACGTTGTGAAATCGACCAAGAATGGAATCATCGGACAGATCGGATTATAGAAGCCTATGAAGAAGGGATTAAGTTGGCGAAGGAAAAACTTATTTTATAGCGTTACTTCTTTGCCGACTAACATTTTTTTAACTTTGTTTTAGTTTTAATTTTAATCGAATCTGTTCAATGCGATCAATCAAAGGGTATTGTTATCATTTCTAGCTTATAATCGTTTCGCCTAGTTCCCGTAGGCGATTTTTTTATTTCTGAAAGTTATTGGAAATTATAGCACGTAAATTAATATGCATAAGATATTTGAAAAGATATTCAACATTATGCATTTGGAATAATAAAAAATTCGTGGGAATTGGCAAATGAATATTTTATGGCTTTATAACATTACCTTTTTACTCGCTAACAGCTAAAAAACGGTTGAAAATAGCTTTCTAACCATTCCTTTTTGTTTTATTTCTTTAAAATCTCTTCAATGCGATCAGCCAGTTGGGTATTATCATAACTCTTAACTTGTGAATCGCTCATTTCTTTGCTTAGTTTCCGTAGGCGATTTTTTGATTCCTGAATGGAATTTAAAATATCTTGGTTAATTTTGGTTAATGATTCTGACATAAATTTTCACCCCTTCGTTTTATTATATATCATGATTTTATAAAGGGATTACCAAAGTATGATAATTATGTTAATGTTTGTTATCATGCGCCGGTTAATTGTTCAACAAATTTTCTACCGGCCCTTGATAACGGCATATTTTTGCTAGTAATAATTCCAAGCTGCCTTTGGGGTAAAACCTGCTGCGTTGCAACAATAAACAATTCACCCTCTTTCACACTATCTATAACACTTTCCTTTACAACGTGAGCGATTCCCAAGCCTATTTTGGCAAATTCCACCAGTAATTCCACACTTTCGAGTTCAATCTCCGGAACAATCCGGATACCTTGCCGTTTTAAAAAATTGTCGAAGTTACGGCGGGTCGCGCTATTTTTTTCCAATAATAAAATAGGATAAAGAGCCAGCTCTTCCCATGTAATTTTACGTCCTTTAAGGGCGTTAAATCTGCCACTGGAAACCAAAACATCGGTTACGGTAATCAGTTCCTGAACGGTTACATTTTCTTCAGAAATTGGCAGGGTCACAATTGTGAAATCAATGATTCCCTCTTTGAGCGCTTCCATTAATTGCGGTGAAGTACGATTCAAAAACTGAATTTTAATCTTCGGGTAATTACGGCTATAACGTTCCAAATAGGGCAGTAAGTAATATCGACAAACAGTGTCGCTAGCTCCGATTCGAATAACGCCGGTTTCCAAGTTTTGCATCTCGCTGAGTTTGGTTTCTGCTGCTTTAATAAGGTTATAGGCCTGTCCAACGTGGGTTAACAGTAACTCGCCTTCCTGGGTGAGCTGTAAATGACGGGTTTGCCGCATAAAAAGTTGGGACCCTAATCTTTGCTCCAGGTTTTTGATGGCCTGGCTGACAGCAGATTGGGAGATAAAAAGTTTGGCGGCGGCTTCCGAGAAACTACCCGAGGTGGCCACCTGGTAAAAAACCTTGTAAAGATCAAAGTTTATATCCATCAGATCCTCCAATCATGTGTTAATTATGACAGTCTTTTCTGGGAAATAGTTATTTATAAGTTTTACTAATATTACATATTAGAACTATTGATTTTACTTATTATAACATAAGGCTTATAATGAAACCAACAATTCGCAAAGGGGATCTTCGGATGATTGATTTCGGTGTAAAGAGAATATTTGTTGAGAAAAAGCCGGGCTTTGATATCGAAGCACAAGGACTGTATCAAGACTTAAAATATAACCTAGGGATCTGTAATTTAAAGGGTTTGCGGATAGTAAACCGCTATGATGTGGCGGGAATTTCCGAGGAAGAGTACCAAAAGGCGCGGCAGGTTATTTTCGCGGAATTGCCCGTAGATGAGGTTATTGATGAAGAATTGGTACTCAATCAGGGGTGGAAGGCTATCGCTTCGGAGTTTTTGCCGGGCCAATATGATCAAAGGGCTGATTCGGCCGGACAATGTATTCAAATTTTAACTGGTCACGATCGCCCAGAGGTTAAAGTGGCCAAATTTTTTTTACTTGAGGGGCCATTGAGCGAATCCGACTACAAAAGGATTAAAGAATATTGTCTCAATCCTTTGGAATCCAGGGAGGCTTCTTGGCAAAAACCGGCTACCCTAGAAATGGAATTGCCCTATCCTCCGGATGTAAAGATTTTAACTGGATTTAGTGGTTTTTCCTCAAAACAGCTGCAGTCTCTCCATCAACAATTGGGTCTGGCAATGTCCTTCGCAGACTTGGAATTTTGTCAAAATTATTTCCGGGATACTGAAAAAAGAGACCCTTCGTTTACCGAAATCCGGGTCCTGGACACTTATTGGTCGGACCACTGCCGTCATACCACTTTTTTGACAAATATCGAAGATGTCGCCATCGAGGATGGTTTTTATAATCAACCGGTGAGAGAAGCTTACCAGAATTATTTACAAACCCGTCTTACAATAAACGGCAATCAAGAAAAGCCGCTTTGCCTAATGGATTTGGCGACGATTGCCATGAAAGAGCTGCGGCGCCAGGGATTGCTGGGTGATCTTGATATTTCAGATGAAATCAATGCCTGTAGTATTGTAATTAACGCGGATATCAACGGGGAAAATCAGGAGTGGCTGGTGATGTTTAAAAATGAAACCCATAATCATCCCACTGAAATTGAACCTTTTGGCGGTGCGGCGACTTGTTTGGGCGGAGCCATCCGGGATCCGCTTTCGGGCCGTTCATATGTTTATCAGGCATTAAGGGTAACCGGTAGCGGAGATCCCCGTACAAAAATTCAAGATACAATTCCCGGTAAGTTACCTCAACGGAAGATTACCCGTGGGGCAGCCGCCGGTTTCAGCGCTTACGGCAATCAGATTGGATTAGCAACCGGTCAGGTGGCCGAAGTTTATGATGAAGGGTTTATTGCCAAAAGGATGGAGATTGGCGCAGTGATAGGTGCCGCGCCTAGAGCCAATGTTAAAAGGGAAGAGCCTCTTCCGGGAGATGTTATTATTTTGTTGGGTGGCCGCACAGGCCGTGACGGCTGCGGCGGTGCGACCGGCTCTTCCAAGGAGCATAATGAAAATTCGCTATTGACATGTGGTGCCGAGGTACAAAAAGGGAATCCGCCTACTGAACGTAAAATTCAGCGCTTATTCCGCAATCCGGTGGTAAGCCTTCTAATCAAACGGTGCAACGATTTCGGGGCCGGAGGTGTTGCGGTGGCAATTGGCGAGTTAGCCGACGGTCTGGAAATTAATTTGGATGCTGTCCCCAAAAAATATGAGGGGTTAGACGGCACTGAACTTGCCATTTCCGAGTCTCAAGAACGGATGGCAGTGGTGGTTGCACCTGAAAATGTGGCATCGTTTTGCAATGCCGCAGCAATTGAAAATCTTGAGGCCACTGTGGTGGCAGTGGTTACGGCCCCAAAACGGCTAAAGATGTTTTGGCGGGGCAGGAGTATTGTGGATATCAGCCGGGATTTTTTAAATAGCAACGGTGCCCCGCAGTGCTCTAAAGTAGTGGTTGGGGCCCCCAGCGCCGAGGGTAATATTTTTAAAACATTACCGCGGGAGATCACCGAAAGTTTACAAACTGGTTTAGAGAAGGCTTGGCTTATTAATCTTGAACGTCTGAATGTTTGCAGTCAAAAGGGGCTTGTAGAAAGGTTCGACAGCACTATCGGAGCTGGAACTGTACTTTTGCCCTTCGGAGGCCGTTATCAATTAACCCCCGCCGAGTGTATGGCTGCGAAACTGCCAGTTTTAGGTGGCGATACGACGACCGGAACCCTGATGTCTTATGGTTATAATCCGGCCATTGGGAGATGGAGTCCTTTTTACGGTGCTGTATATGCCATTATAGAAGCTGTTGCCAAAACAGTGGCCAGCGGCGGCGATTATCGGCATATCCGGCTTACCTTGCAAGAATACTTTGAGAAATTGGGCCAGAATGAAAAGACCTGGGGAAAACCCTTCAGTGCTTTACTTGGGGCTTATTACACTCAACTTAAACTGGGAATTCCGGCGATTGGCGGTAAGGACAGTATGTCCGGCACTTTTAAAGACTTGACGGTCCCGCCGACTTTAGTGGCCTTTGCCATGACTGTAGCAGATGTCCGTAGGGTGATTTCTCCGGAATTTAAACAAAGCGGCAGCCGTGTTATTCTGGTTCCCGTACAAAGGGATTCCCAAGAGTTGCCTGATTTTGAAAGCATGGCGGTAAATTATGACCGTATTCACCATTTGATCAGAACCGGTAAAGTCTTGGCAGCTCATTCGGTAAGGGCAGGAGGTATTGCTGAGGCCATCACCAAGATGTGTTTCGGCAACCGGATTGGGTTCACTTTTGCCGGTAGAGTGCCGATTGAGCAATTATTTGCTCCTGACTACGGCTCGATAATTCTGGAGATCCCAGCTGTGGAGGACCCTGCAAAGCTTTTAGAAGGCATTGCATATCAGGTATTGGGCTTAACCGAATTCTCTTCTGAAATCTCGGTTAACGGGACAAAAATTGACTTAACGGCTGCCCTCCAAAGTTGGAGTAAACCTTTGGAAACCATCTTCCCCACCATGGCCGGCAATTATATTGAAGAACCGCAATCCTATAGTTATGCCACCAATTATGCGGCTGAAAGGGGAGTCAAGCCCCAATGTAGAGTGGCAAAACCAAAGGTTTTCATACCAGTTTTTCCGGGCACAAATTGTGAATACGATACAGAAAAAGCATTTATCCGGGCCGGAGCAACCGTAGAGACCCTGGTATTTAGAAATCAAACGGCCTCCGATATCGAACAAACCATAGGGCAGATGGTAAAAGCAATCAAGAACTCCCAAATTATCGTGGTACCGGGCGGGTTTAGTGCAGGTGACGAGCCGGATGGTTCAGGAAAGTTTATTGCGACAGCCTTCCGGAACCCATACATTCAAGAGGCTGTAATGCAACTTTTGAAAGAACGTGATGGTTTGATGCTCGGTATTTGTAACGGCTTTCAAGCGCTGATTAAACTAGGTTTAGTCCCTTATGGCGAGATTCGTGAGATAGGACCGGATGCCCCCACCTTAACTTTTAACACCATTGGACGGCATGTTTCTACCATGGTCCGGACGCAGGTGGTCTCAAATCTTTCACCATGGTTTCGTAATGTCAAATTAGGTGATATTCATACAATTGCCGTTTCTCATGGTGAAGGCCGCTTTGTTGCCAGGCCCGAGATGTTAGCCGATTTGGCTAGGCGGGGTCAGATTGCTACTCAATATGTTGATTTAGAAGGTAAAGCCACTTATAACATTCAATTTAATCCAAATGGCTCTCAGGGTGCAATTGAAGGAATAACCAGTCCCGATGGACGCATTTTAGGAAAGATGGGTCATTCGGAGAGGATCGGCAACCAGGTTGCTAAAAATGTGCCGGGAAATAAGGACCAATTGATCTTTGAAGCCGGAGTAGGGTATTTTAGCTAATTCGCGGGCAAAATAAATGGTCGGAAGAAACTTGAGGACTAGCAGAACGTTTCTTCCAAGTTTAATACTCAATGGACGTTTTACTAGTTAGGATATGTTTAAGTGGAGAGTTACGGATTAGGAGCGTAAAACCTGTAGACCAAGTTGTTAATTGAAACAATCTGGGATATGATTCTTTTTGTCTTAAGAAAGATTGCAATAAGCGGGTCATTGCGAAGATAATGCAAAATGTTTTCAAGTTCAGCAGTCCTCCTTCCCTGGTAATGGATAGACCTTTTAAGCTTCGTCGAAGAACTACAATTTTTTGATTGTAGTTTTTTTAGTATTAAGAACTATTCTTAAGATATCATAGTTCGATGGAAATTTAATGAAAAGAATATAACAAATAAGTGAATTCACGCGTACACCGGCTTGGAAACCCATACTCCAAAAGAGATTTATAATAGCCTTTTTCAAAACCCTGAGCTACAGGAAATTACAAACTTGATGGCGAATATGAATGAAAGGGCGGCATTCCCATCTCCGGATGGCTTTTTGTTTCGCATATTTAATTGGGTCATTTTAATTTTGCAGGAATATTTTTGCATTTTGGTAGTATCCTTTATTGAGATAGAAGTGGGCATTATTTTTAGGGGGTGTATTTATGGAACAAAAAAGTAAAGGGGCTAAATCGTTTTCCAATTTATTGTCTAAAACAGCTGGTTTGGTTTTTTTCTCCTTTTTGGCCATATCGCTAGGAGTGGTCTTTGGTCTGCTTTTTGAAGGTTGGGTTAAAGATCAACCGGGTACTCCGGTAAATACGGATAATTCATTACAAACCACCGATTTATCGACCGATGTATCATCAACGAATAGTAAACCCGATACCAACACGGATACTGATAACAATGTGAAGATTATTGATGATACGGGAACAACGAAACCGACTCATTCCGTACCTAATAAGCAGTCCGGAGACCTTACGAGTGTTAACAAAACGGCGCAAACTCCAGCAGCGAATCCGGTGGCCAATGTAAAATTCAAAGTCCGAGTTGGTCCTTATTCAAACCATAATGAGGCTCTAGCTGCTTCCCAACAACTTCATTCATTGGGTTATCCTGTCTATGTGGGCAACAAACCCCCGTTTTCAGTACAGGTAGGTGCTTTTGCAGCCAAGACCAATGCTGATCGCATAAAAACCGAGCTTACCAGTAAAGGTTATAAAGTAAGCGTCGATCAAAATTGAACCAATCAAAGAGTTTCAGATCTAAGTCCCATAAGGAAAAAATTTAGAGTTCTACATGTTTGATGAAAAAATAACTGGCCTATTTTGGCATTACCCAGCTCATACCGATAGGCCCGTTTTTTTTGCTATTTTTCGGGGAGTGTTTTATTTTCTTGATCATCATGAAGACTCTGCCCCAGCAGTGTTGACGCATGTTTTTGGTATGTTTTTTGTCTACAAAAATGTAAATATTCCCTAAGGCAGTTTAAAGCGATAGCGATATTGGAACCTGGGGAGGAAACCTGCGTTAGACATAGTCGTTGTTCCGAAATGAACTCATATTGATGGAAACTTACTTTTCCAATCGTTACAAATGTTGTGGTTTTTATTGATTATCTACTTGCCAAATAAACCAAATAATGATATGTTTAAATTATATTTTTCACCATTGATCTATAATCTGGGGCATTCCATTCGAAATTAAGCCGGGAATGGTATCAGCGTATCATCTTAAAATGAATGGCTGCTGGTATCAAAACTAGGCTAAAAAGATAGGAGGATTATTAATGGGTGAAGCTTGTACATGTTGTTCATGTGGTTCCAATGAGTCTGATCTGCGTTATGAGCGGCTTCAAAAGATCATCGCCGAACACCAAGGAAAGCCTGGAGCTTTAATCCCGGTTTTGCATCAAGCCCAAGAATTGTTTGGATATTTGGCAGAGGATGTTCAGGAGTTGGTTGCAGAAGGTTTGGGGATTCCTTTGTCTGAGGTTTATGGAGTCATTACGTTTTATTCGTTATTTTCGACTAAACCGCGTGGGGAGCATACCATTGGGGTTTGTATGGGTACTGCATGTTACGTAAAGGGTGCCGCCGACATTTTGAAAGCGATTCAAACTGATTTAGGAGTAGGAATTGATGATACCAGTGAGGATGGCTTATTTACTTTAACGGTTACCCGGTGTTTGGGCGCGTGCGGACTCGCTCCTGTTATTACAATCGGGGAAGATGTTTACGGACGTTTAACTCCGGATAAAATTCCCGATATCTTAAATAAATACCGGAATAATAACTCAAAATAAATTTTTGATTTTTTGTGTGATTTAGTTTGTGAAAAAAAGCACAAGCGACTCCTCGAGAAAAATGATCTTGACTATGAGGAGGATATTTCGAAACTGCGGTTTATCTTTTCGATCCTTTGAGAGCCTTGGTTTAGGTTGATGAAGAAACTTTCGTGAAGTTTTGTCCTATTTTGTGATACTTCGAAATATGTTAAGTAAATATTGGGGGGATTCATTGATGGAATCGTATCGCAGACATGTTTTAGTCTGTGCCGGGGCTGGCTGTATTTCATCCGGTTGCAAAGAGGTTGAACGAAACCTCATTGCCGAACTTCAAAGCCATCACCTGGATAATGAAATTAAAGTAGTACAGACGGGTTGCATCGGCAGCTGCGATTTGGGTCCTGTGATCGTGGTTTATCCGGAAGGAGTGTTTTATGAGCGGGTTAAACCACAGGATGTTAAGTTGATTGTCGAGGAACATTTAGTAAAAAATGAGCCGGTAGAGCAATTGTTGCATAGAGACAATAATGGAGAAATAATTGCTCATTATCAAGATATACCCTTTTTCAATAAACAAATGCGGATTGCTTTACGTAATGTCGGCAGTATTAACCCAGAGGTTATTGAAGAATATGTTGCTCGGGATGGCTATGCTGCACTGGGGAAAGTGTTAACCTCCTATAAGCCGGAGGATGTTGTGGATATCGTAAAACGTTCCGGCCTTAGGGGCCGGGGCGGGGCCGGGTTTCCAACCGGTTTAAAGTGGGAATTGACGATGAAAGCGGCTGGTGATGAGAAATACGTCGTTTGTAACGCTGATGAAGGCGATCCGGGCGCCTTTATGGATCGGAGCGTTTTGGAGGGCGATCCTCATGCAGTCATTGAGGCCATGGCGATTGCCGGATATGCCATTGGCTCCAAACAGGGTTATGTATATGTGCGGGCGGAATACCCCCTGGCAGTTGAACGGCTCAGCCATGCAATTATCAAAGCCCGGGAATTTGGGGCATTAGGTAAAAATACCTTTAATACGGGATTCGATTTTGATATGGAAATTCGGGTCGGCGCCGGGGCCTTTGTATGCGGCGAGGAAACGGCCCTGATTGCTTCAATTGAAGGAAAAAGAGGCGAACCGAGTCCCAAGCCCCCGTTTCCGGCGGTTAAAGGGGTTTGGGGAAAACCAACATTGATTAATAATGTGGAGACCTATGCCAACATTGCCCCAATCATTTTAAAAGGTCCGGAATGGTTCGCCAGTATCGGCACTGAGAAGAGCAAAGGGACCAAAGTCTTTGCCATGGCCGGAAAGATTAAAAATACCGGTTTAGTGGAAGTTCCCATAGGAACGAAGTTACGGGAACTAATCTTTGATTTGGGCGGCGGAATTCCAAACGGTAAGAAATTTAAAGCAGCCCAGACCGGAGGGCCTTCAGGCGGTTGTTTGACCACCGAACATTTGGATTTGCCCATGGATTACGAAACGTTAAAAGCCGTCGGCTCAATGATGGGTTCCGGTGGTTTGATTGTTATGGATGAAGATACTTGTATGGTTGATGTCGCCCGGTTCTTTTTGGATTTCACCCAGGATGAGTCCTGTGGAAAATGTACGCCTTGCCGGATAGGAACCAAACGGATGTTGGAGATTTTGACCCGGATTACTGAGGGTAAAGGAGTCCCCAGTGATTTGGAGGCGTTGGAGACCTTGGCCAAACATATCAGTAGCACTGCTTTGTGCGGCTTGGGCCAGTCAGCTCCCCAACCGGTCTTATCAACGATGAAGTATTTCCGGGATGAGTATGAAGCGCATATTTATGATAAACGTTGTCCGGCTGGAGTTTGTAAGGCTCTATTGTCTTATAAGGTTAAACCCGATCTTTGCCGGGGATGCTCGATTTGCGCCAAGAATTGTCCGGCTTCGGCTATCACCGGGGAAACCAAAAAGCCCCATACCATTAACAGCCAAAA
>JAEZKW010000042.1 GCA_023415375.1 Bacillota bacterium | reverse complement strand
CCGCCCCCAATTACCGGCGCATTGATGTAATAAACCCCCAATGAATCGTACGCGGTGAAATTTTTCTTATCAAGTTCCAGCGCGTGTTTTAACATATTACAAGCCTGCGGACCATGAGTCATCGTATAAAACGCTCCTTTATAATTGGTCAACCTCATAATGGTATCAGCCAAAAGCCGGTTGGCATCACTGGAGTTTTTATCATAATTAAGAGCTTTCCGGATTAATAATTCACAAGTATTAAAGCCTTCGGCCGCCTGCTTTTTATCACCTGAATACTCAGCGGTTTCAGCCAAAACAAACTCAACTTGGGAACACCAATAAAACTTTTCGAAACCATCCGCTAGTTGATTGAAGGATTCTTTCCCCTTATATAAGGCTTTCTTAGTTTCATCCAGCGGGGCCTCCGCATTGTAATACATTTTACGGGCCTTAAAAAATAACTCTTTCCCTTGAACCAAGTCCTGGGTAACCGTTGGAGCAACCTCATGTTCGGCGGCATTGACCTGAAGACCTACAATTCCTACTAAAGAGCCGACTAAAAATGCAACTATCAATGCCTTGAAACAAACCCTCTTTGCCACTTTCATCCCCATTGAAAATCTCCGTTCATTTATTTTGATATTTTAATAAGACCCTCACTGCTCTTTCATTTTCCAATTTATATACCTGTTCAATTCCTAAAACATACGGCTTCTTATCGCTCAATTCAATATGATTCGTTTTCGTATCAAATTCAATTTTAAAATCAGCCATACCGTCCCGATCATAATCAACGGTTTCTTTGATAATAGCTGGTAGAAATTCAGCCACCGGTTGCCAATTAATCTGAACAAAGCCTTGATTTCTCTGTCCAACCAGCCCGTCAAAAACAGGCCGGTGAAGGATTATTCGGTATTGTCGATGATCGATGGTTTGAACCACTTCTCCCCCGGCAAGCCAAGGTGAAACATGTATGCCGGTAACGGCTACCAATTGATTGGCCCAAAAACCTTGACCGAGAAAAGTAGAGAGGATGACCGGTAAAGCGAGTAGAGCCCATAAATAGCCTGCCATTGAACGTAAATGACCCATCTTCCAACCTCCCTTCAAATTTAAATCGCTTTATCTTTAACTGCTTTAATGAATCAATTTTCCGGTAGTCAGTAATAGTAAGATACGATGAATGGCATCTTGCACCATTCCGCCCCCCATAGTGACCAGGAACATAAACGCCGGATAAAGAAAGAACAATCTGACCCGGCCACCTTTATGACAAGCAACGTTTGTTCCTTTAATCTCCATCGATATTGCCTGTTTTGGGCAGTGGCTGATACATTTACCGCATTTGGTGCAGGTAAGATTGGCCTTACCCTTCTCCAAATCATTTTCATCTAAAGAAAAGGTAGGGCAAACGCCAATACACACTTTACATTTGATACACTTATCCTTATCAATCCGCACTTCAAAGGCGTCAATTTTGTTGGTAAACGACTGCATCGCCCCGAATGGGCAAAGAAGGCTGCATTGGGTCCGCTTTTTGGTAAGTATCGGTAAGACCACCACCAGACCCAGGAATAATGAACCAAAAATAATAGTTTGAATCAGGACTAAAACTGACGTTACTTTTTCAAACTCAGTAACGGCTTTAAAAGGACATAACCAGGTACAATAAGTCGGTGATAATGTAGCAATGGAAGTTAAGACAACTCCTAATAACACGGCATAAGAAAGATAACGCCATTTGGGATTAATGTTTTTAAGAAACGGTTTTTTACGGAGTCGTGAAAAGCCGTCTTCCAATCCGCCATAAAAGCAACCCCAGCTACAAAAACCCCTTCCCAAAGTTAGTGAAGCGCCAAGCCAAATAACTATCATACCGGCGATGGATGCAAAACCTTCCAACATGGATCCTGGAAAAATAATGGTACGTTTCAAAGCTACCGGTACCAATGTCATCGGAATCACGATATGACAGAAAGGAATCTTCCCCTGCAAGATATCGGCTGAAGTAAAGGAGTTACTACCGCGAGCCTCGATTAAATTGGGAATAAACGAGATTACAAAGCAAACCGCATAAGTTACGAATAAAATTGCCCGGTACCTGTCAATCTTGCCCGAATGAACCATTAAAACAAATAATGAATTCATAAAAAGATAAGTTATAATTAAGGGAATTAGTCTTAGTGGATCACTATCAATGGCAATACCACGATTCAGCATGATAAATGAAAACAAAAACACCGGTAAAGCAATACCTAAGGTCTGCCAAAGGTTCCGCGTTGGCTTAGAAACCTTAACGGCTACTTCTAAATTGCTCATAACTTTTTAATCCCTCCAATCAAAATTAAGATTCCTGTACAGAAATAATAACTACCAATGATTCCGGCTGCCATTTTACCGACGCTCCGTAAAGCCTCGTTCCGTTTCAAAAGTCCTAAAAACGGGATGGGTACAAAAAAGACCGAAGTTCCCAGGAAAAAGGCGCCGAAAAAGGCCAAACTGCTCCAGAGACTACCGCCGGAAGCCGCGCTGGTAAAGGCCAATAAAAAGGGCGGGCAAAGGTTTAAGCCGGTCAAAAGACCAAAAACAACGGGTAAAAAGGAACGCTGATTCGCGAGGAAACCGGGTAAGAATCCTTTGAAATATTCCGCTGCGCAAAGATTTTTCGGTCTCCTAAAACAGTAGTAAATTAAAAGACCGGCGAGGAATATATAGGATGCTCCAAAAATTGTTTCCCGGAAGGCTTCATGTTCTTTTATCAGAAGTCCCAAGGCCCAAGCCAGCACTGCAAAGATTAAATAGCCAAACAAGCGCCCGATTAAAAACTGTCCGAGCTCCAGATAATTTCGCCTTATAGTCTGCCCTTCCCCCAGCAAATACGGCACAATCACCGGAGCGCAATATGCCAGACAAACTGTGCCACTGGCCAGACCCAACAGAAATCCTCTCATAAACCCACCTCTTTGCATTCGGTCAAATGTAATATGTCCTCACCAGCATTTGCTTGAATATGTTTTTATTATAGAATTTTATTTAATATCTTACATCTGGCGGAAGGGTGGTTTTACAAGTCAAATTGGCGGAAAAAAACTCCTCCTTTAGGAGGAGAAGTGGGTACTTTAGTTATTGGTTATTAGTTAATAAATTCAAAACTTAACCTTTACCATGGTCCCCACACCGGTATCAGACTGTACCGAGAATTCTCCCCCCATCTCAGCTACCCGTTCCTTCATCCCTTTCAACCCGAAATGTTTGCTCTCATACTCATCTAATAAATCATGGTTAGTAAATCCTTTACCGTTATCGCAAACCAAGAGTTGTCCCTTGCCCTGCTGTAAAATCAAGCTTACATTTACTTTAGTTGCATTGGCATGTTTGACGATATTATTCAAAGACTCCTGCAATACCCGGTATAACGCCAATTGTTTCCGACTATCCAATATTTCATCGCCTTTGAGATCAATAAGAATATCCAAGTTATAACGGACCCTGAACAAGCTGACCATACTCTCCAAAGCTTCAAAAAATCCATGTTCGGAAAGATCCGCCGGCCGCAATTCGTAAATCATCAATCGCAATTCCGTCTGAACTTCTTCAACCATTCCCTGTAATAATCTATTTATTTCGTGAGCCCTTCGAGGATCCTTCTCCGAGATAAAATCCAATGTATTAAGGTTTAAACGAATACCAAATATATTTTGGGATACCGAATCATGCAACTCCCTGGCGATACGGTTTCGTTCTTCCATAACAGCCAGTTCCCGGTTCTCCTGTTCCAAACGTAATAACTCCTCTTTCTCTTCAGCGTACATGAAAAAAAAGGTGATCATGATGGAAGCTACACCCACACCCAAGCTGATGGGAAAGAGTTCAACCCAATCCGGTATACCATATACCAGATAAAAAGTAGTCTTGATTAAAAAAGTGGCAAAATAAAAAATAAACACACTGATAATATAACTTAGGGCCAGTACTAAACCCAGTAGTTGAAATCTTTTGGGAATAATCCGGTCGATTAAACTCATCACCAAAATATTTCCGGCGGTGATAAAGATACCGATAAAAAAACCGAAAATAGCATTACCAATCCAAGAATACGGATTTAGCAGCGATCCTCCGGTAGCAAATGAAATGGTAAACGAAACTCCAATTCCGGCTAAACCGCCCACTAAAATATCCTTGAGCAGGTCTTTTATGGAATGTTTATACTTATAATAATGGGCCATTGATACATTCGTCCCTTCCAACCTTGATTATACCAGTTTTAATTCAATTGCCTTGATAACCGCCTGAGTCCGATCATTGACCCCCAATTTGTGCAGTATACTACTTACATGGGTTTTCACTGTTGTATCCGATATCGCTAATTCATAAGCAATTTCCTTATTGGATCTTCCTTTGACCAATTTTGCCAGGACCTCTTTTTCTTTGATAGTTAAAGGCTCTATCGGAGATTCATTCTGACGGTTCATCCTTTGAATTAACTTTTTAGCAATCCTCGGATGTAACAATGATTCACCATTTTTGGCGGCCATAATCGCTTCAATCAATTTCTGCGGCGCCGAATCTTTCATTAGATAACTGAGAGCGCCGGCTTCCAAAGCGGCAATAACCTCATCATCCTCGCAAAAACTAGAAAGGATAATGATTTGAGTAAACAACCCGGCTTCTATTATAGCCCTGGTAAGCTGAATCCCGCCCATTCCCGGCAAATGGAGATCTGCTACAACAATGTCCGGCTGTAAAGTAATGATTTGAGTCAAGGCAGTTTCACCGTCTCCTGCTTCACCACAGATCTCGATCTCGGTCTGAGTGCTTAAAAAGGTCTTCAGCCCTTCCCGGACAAATGGATGGTCGTCTACAATATAGACTTTAATCAAAGGATTACCCTCCTGAAAACATGACTTTCAATAATACAAAATGTGCCCGATAACATAAACTTTTAAATTACCAATCCTTCATTAAAAAATTCGCGTTTTGGCAAAAAACACCTTTTCCAACCCAATCAGATCTTTTGACGCTGAATTACCTTTTGAAACGGTTTAATCATTTCAGATTGGGCTACTTTGTAAAATTCACTCCGAAATCGGGGAATCTTCATTAGTAACATAACTGCTGCATTCGCACTTTGCTTCTTATAATTTTTTTGAGGAAAATCATAGATACCGTTTTTCTTATAATATCGATGGTCGGCCTGCCAAACAAAGCGTAATTTCCCCCAGATATCATCACAGAAAACTAAAAGACGGGCGCAGTTGTTTTTTCACATTAATACCTTCAAATTTGTTGAGATCCTCATTCACATTATAAAATTGCACTAAAGAATTATCATCTATCGCCAGTCCCACTCAATAATAAAAAAAGCAGGAAATTTTTCTCCTACTTTTGGATGATGCCCGGCGCGCATGCCGCACAAACGTATTGTAATATTTCTTATTTTTCCTGGGTTAGGTAACGATCACCAAAGGCAGGACTTCTGCTTTCAATTGCGAAATTAAACCTAAATTTTGTGGAGGATTCAGGTTTTAACCAAACTGCGGGTACCCGGAAAGGAGTTTTATCTTGAAAAAAACTTTTACCATCATCATTGCACTATCATTATTATTCATCATTACAACGAATTGTTTGGCAAACTTTGAACCAACCCGGCGCGACTCCGCGATAGGCTGGGAAATTTCCAGTGTCGCAAGTGGTTTTAGTTTAAAAATTCCCTATCAAAAGGATTATTATTTACAACCAATCTTTTCAGTCGCTATGTCACAAAAAGACGCTCTAGCAACTGGAAATTACGCAATCGGACTCCGGGGCATCTATAATTTGGAGAAACGGCAAAATTTCTTACCCTATATCGGTGCCGCCCTTGGTTATTCCAAAAATTTTGAAAAAGGGACCGACTCAAGTTCCAGTAAAAGTCGTTTTGGATATCAAGGTTTTTTTGGAGTAGAGTATCAAAAATACCTTTTACGTCCGGCGTTTGAGATTGGTATTGGAGGGACAAATAATTCCGATAGCAGTTTTCAAGCGGGAGTAATTTGTAATCTGTCGGTTTTATATTACTTTTAAAGCTTATTTGTAGCCGCAACAAACCCGGTTTTTTCCATTATTTTTAGCATAATAAAGTGATTTGTCAACAAAGTCGAGTAAAGAAAAACGATCGCCGGCTTGATCAGGAAGCGTTCCCACTCCAATGGAAATAGTAACTGGACACTTTAAAGTTCCAGAAGGAATCGTGGCAACCACTTGACGAATTCTCTCGGCAATCTGGATGGCTAATTTATTGTTAGTATCCTTTAAAATGATTGCGAATTCTTCCCCACCATAACGAGCAAAAATATCATGGTCTCGAACAACTTCAGATACAGCTGCGGTCAAAACTTTTAATAAATGGTCTCCGGCTGGATGCCCGTAAGTATCATTATATTTCTTGAAATTATCGATATCCATTAATATTAATGATAAAGATAATTCCTGTTCTAGTGCCCGATCAACCAGCCACTCCATTTGTTCATTAAAATAACGGCGGTTATAAAGTCCGGTCAAACCATCCGTATCCGCTTTGCGCTTTTCCGTCGTTATAGTCAGAATGTTTTGAATCGCTATACTTGCCTGATTGGTGATACTAGCCAGTATTTGTGTTTCTTGTTCGCCCAGCTGATGACTGTTTTCGCTGCTTACAATAAGCATTCCAAGTACTTCCCCGCTGATTACCAGTGGAAAAGCAAATATGGATTCGATAGGAATACCCGTAAATGTCCGCACCAGCTCTGGATGTTTCCGGATGTTGGAGCATAATAAGGGTTCTTTAAATATGATAATCGGGGCCAAAGTAAGGCTTTGTTTATCAAGAGGGTTTTGGTTGTATTGGTCAATCCAAGTTTCATCCCACCCTTCTGTATCATATATTTTTAAAACTTCTCCGTCAAATAATAATAAGGCAATCATTTGAGAAATATTGGTCTGACGAATTGTCTTGGTAATTTGATTAAAAATTTCATCCAAATCGGAACTAGCTGTTACCTCTTGAGAAAAAATATTTAACCGTTGCAAGTCGATATTCCATCGAGTTAGGGTCTTCGACAGTTCTTCTTTCACCGAGTATGTTTGTTTAAACAGATAACCGCCAATGATGCCTGTCAAGTAAAGATAAGAAATCCTTATCACTATAGGTTCAGCCATGCTCCAAATTAAAGTGCCGGAGAAAAAAGCTGTGATTAACATAATGATAGACATTATTGTACAACAAAGGAAAATTCCAATATACCGATAACGCAAAATCGATAATATCACCGGAATAAATAAAAAAGGATAAAGGTTACTTGTAACCCCCCCGGTTTTAATTATCATATAACTTGTAACGGCTAAATCTATAAATAAAAATACAAAACGAAGTAACCGGGTGGTAAGTTGTTTCAAAAGAGGCACTAACCAGCAAAACAAGTTCATGACTAAATAAATACCTGCTATGATATAATCCACTTGAGAACCATGTAATCCCAAAGCGCACAATACCAAACAAGCATTAATAAAGGCCAGTTTATTGCGAATTTCAGCCAAAGTAATACTGAATGTTTTATCCTTATTCCGTTTGGGTTTTACTTCTGCTCCCACAAAAATTCTCCTATTTTTCCCTATATGAATCATTCACCAAAAAATATGTCTTACTGACCAGCAACAATATACAAGCTTTCAATGGTCCAAACAAAGTTATTCACATTTACCATTTTTCGACAAATAATGACACATTCCTTCAACAAAAAAAGGCTCCCCATAGGAGCGCTTAAGATAAAATTGAATGTAAAAATGAAGTCGTCGAAATCTTTGCTCCCAGTATCATCAATTCTTTTTCACAGAACTTACTTTTAAAAGATAAGGCCGAAAACCAATCATTGCAGTATAATTGGCCAATATTAGTAATTCTTCATCAGCCCGCATCCGCTTGGTTAATTCTTTGAAAGCATGTCTGGGGTTATAATCGACACTTAACGGGAAATCCGGAGGATTTGCATATTTTACCCGTAAAGCCATATCTCCCGCCCGAGTGCCACTCGTAACGATTTCTTTAATTTCTCTGACTTTCCATAGGTTTTCTAAAGCTACATCCCATATCCATGATACATCGGTTCCGTCTGCAGTCAAATCATTGAGCAAAAATAAAATCCGCTTTGGTCCGCGGGCTTGATTTAAAAGTTGAATAATGTGATTAAAACCAACAGGGTTTTTCACTAAAAACAAATAATTGGAATGACCTTGGTAACAAAAATGCTCGCTTCGGCCATAACTTGACTTTATTTTGCTTAAGACAAACCTGGCCTTGTCCATATCAATACCAATCGATAAACAAACCGATACAGCAGCCAAAACATTCAAAATGTTAAAAACGCCGGGCAATTGAAGGTCAACATTGATTTTATGACTATCATAAACCATTTTAAAATGGCTACCACTTAAAAAATCAGTTTGAATATCTTCAGCCCAGAGATCCAAGGTCGGATGCTCCAAAGTTTCTAATCCTGTACCGGTATCTTGCTCTACCAACAAACCTGCATCAACCGAATTATCGGTTTGCCGGACACCAAAATAAAAACGATCCACAGGCTTTACCACGGAACCAATTCGGGCAATATTCGGATCATTGCCGTTAAGTATCACCTTACAGCGGTTCCCCGTATTGCGAACTAGTTCCATAATCCGGTTCACATTGGAATCGACTTCGCCATACCTATCCAATTGATCTCGGGAAAAATTGGTTACCACCAAAATCTTGGGCTCAAAAAGTTGAAATGATTTTATTAACACCGCTTCATCAATTTCAAAGATGGCATAATCGGCCATGTATTCTTCAGTGGGCTTTGTACCAGTAAGCAATAGACTTGTTACAATACCTGATATCAAATTAGCACCACGGGAATTGGTACAAACCTGATAGCCTAAGTCCTGCATCAGCTCAACCAAAATTTTGGTTGTAGTCGTTTTGCCATTGGTGCCAGTAATCATAATCCAGCCTTTTTTAAAACGAGGGACTTGAATGGCAAGAATATTAGGAAACATTCGCATTGCTATTTTTCCAGGGGCATTACTGCCTTCACCAAGATTAAAATACCTTGAGAGATTGTATATCTGACGTACAATAAAGGTAGCAAAAATTAAAGTTATTAAATTTTTCTTTAGTTTCATGATCTTTTGCCTTTTATAAAGGAGCGTTTCCCCACCCGTTTTAAAACATAGTCACGTGTTTGATTTTCCAAAATATCTTCCAAAGGCGTTAAATCCGCCTTACCGTACTTGCGTTCTAATGCCAAAGAAATTAAATAATCGGCGAAACCGGGATTTTTAGGCAGTAGCGGCCCATGCAAATAACAACCAAAACAATTTAAATATCGGGCGCCTTCGGATTTATCTTCTCCATTATTGCCAAAACCCTTAATAACTGTGGCAAGAGAAGCACAGCGATTTCCTAAATAGGTACGGCCTGAATGGTTTTCGAAACCGACTAATAACATTTTCTGTCCCGGTTCCAGTGTGGCCTCTGCAATCATATTACCGATGGCTCTCACATTACCGCCTTCAGTTCTTAGATCAAGGATTGAAAGGCCTTTCAAAATGGGGCCCTGAAGAGGGCGGTAATATTCTCCTAATAGTTGGTATCCTCCACAAACATTAAGCATCACTAAACCGTCTTCAATGGCGGACCTCAAATTATCGGCTTTGGTAGTCAGCAAATCTTCACCAATCTTAAATTGCTCTTTATCCTGACCGCCCCCAAAAAACGCTAAATCAAATCCGCTAAAGTTGGTAGTGTCACTAATTCCGATTTGGGTTATCTGTAAGTCAATCCCTCGCCAACGGCAACGTTCTACTAATGTTTGGACATTCCCGCGATCCCCGTACAAATTCATGAGAGTGGGATAGAAATATGCTAACTTTAAGTCCATTTTAGTCCCCACGAACTTTTTTGTGAAATAAAAAGCATTTAAAAATATTCGCTTCAGAAAGGTAAATCCCTTTTTCAATTTTAATGGGATTTCATCTGACTTTATTATCCTGAGATTTAATCATTATTTCGTAACTAGTTTTTCCAAATCGTTGATGAGATTCATTTTTTATTATTTCTTAACTTAATGAATTCATACTATTTCTAGCCTATAAGCCATCCAGGGCCAGTAAACTATTTCATTTTGCCAAGTCTCCCGAACCGACATTCCGATATCTTTCAATTAGATGTTCACGGGAATGAAGGGATCAAGATTAAACAATAAAAAAAGGCCCAAAGGCCTTTAACAACTTTGACAACGTTTTTTTCGATGTCCGTGTTTCTTTTTCCGGTACATACGATGTGGACATTGATCCCATGGTACCACCACATAAAACGGCATTGGACACATCATTGGTTGCTGAGCCGGACATGGCATTATCGGTACGGGTACTGACGGTAACGGCATTGGTTGTTCGATTGGCACAAAAGGCCTTGGCGCCGGTAACAGCGGCAACGGCATTGGTTGTTCGATTGGCGCAACAGGTCTTGGCACCGGACACGGTATTGGTTGTTCGATTGGCACAAAAGGTCTTGGCGCCGGGCGCGGTATTGGTTGTTCGATTGGCACAAAAGGTCTAGGTGCCGGACACGGCCTAGGTCGTCGAATCGGCATGACCGGTAAGGGGGCTGGGACTTCCACTAGACCAGGTATGCATATCACCTGCCCTGGATAGATTAAATTCGGATCGGGAATTTGGGGATTTGCTCCAATTAAAGCCGTTAATGAAATATTGTTGGCACGAGCGATTTCAAACAATGTATCCCCAGGTCTTACTGTATAAAAAGTCCCGTTGAAGCATGGCCCTGGTGCTGGTATTATTGGTGAAACAGGCGCCGGCATCGGTGCCGGTATCGGAGTAACCGCCGAAGGCACTGGCACACAAATTTCTTGTCCCGGGAAAATTAGATTCGGATCAGCAATCTGAGGATTGGCAGCTATGAGTGCATCTAAAGTAATCCCAAACCGGCGGGCTATTTCAAACATAGTATCGCCACTAACTACACGATAAGACTGATTCCCTCCACATGATGGTAACGGTCCAGCCATTGGGATACAAAGTACTTGACCAGGATAAATCGTATTGGGATCGGCTACTTGGGGATTAGCATTAATGAGTTCCTGTAAAGAAATGTTATTGCGCTTGGCAATGAAAAACATGGTATCGCCGGGTTTAACTGTATAAAGTTGACCACCTGAACAAACCGGATTCATCGGCCCCGGTTGAAAACCGGCATTGTTTTCCATAATTTGATCGGACATTTATGTACCTCCTCGTAAACCAGGTATTTTCCTACTAAGTAACATATTCCCGGGTCCGAGGTTTGGGTATTAGGATTAAGGCATAATTAAAAAATGTTGTCAGTTAGAAATCTTTCGTAATTCATCTCCCCTGCTAAGTAAAGAAAGAGTATTTGGTAAGCCTTCTATAAGGCGCCCAATTCGGTCTTTGTAACGAAAACCATCAATTCAGCTTGATTATATTTATCAATATGTTCAAAATCAATCGCTATGCCTTGCTTAATAGGGTTTCCGATTAATTCATCCCTTATGACCTTGCCGCTCAAACGAGTTGGCCGGCTATTCCTTGGTAAATTAAACTCAAATTGCAATACAGAACCTCCTTTGATAATAATCTGGGGTTCAATAATCGCGAATAAACCACAAGCTGATAAATTTACAACTTTCCCATTATACACTTTCTCACCTATGAAATAACGGAAAGGTAAATCCACATCAACACGATGATATCTACGAAATGAAGTATAGTCAATGGCGACGGGTTTGGCTAATACAAGAGATTGATCGTCCCGCAATTTCTGCTCAATAATATAGGTACCAAATTGCCGTTTTTCTCCTTCTTCTGTAAAGTAACAAACAGTGAGCTCTGTTCCTTTATTGATAAGTGCAACAATTTCCTTATCGGAGAATTCCAGATAAAGTTTATCTTCTTTCATGCCCTTAATAATGTTTTTAATTCGCGCCTGACAATCTTTAATTTGTCCGATTTGATCCGAAAATCGGATATTAATTGTATTACCGAGTTTAAAAACATCTTCTACTCTGATTAACATATTTTCCACCTATTTACGGACTGTTTATTTCAACGATTATCTGGCCGACCAGCCACCATCTACGGCAATAGTATAACCATTTATATAATTCGAAGCGTTGGAAGCCAAAAAGACAGCTGCACCCTGAATATCACCGGCTGTTCCCCATCGTCCTGTAGGAATTCGGGTTAGTATCTCCGCATTACGGTGCTCGTTACTTCGCAACCAGGAGGTGCTTTCAGTTGCAATATAACCAGGTGCTATAGCATTGATATTGATGTTATGTTTCGCCCATTCATTGGCCAGCATGCGGGTGATTCCTGTAACACCGCTTTTTCCGGTTGTGAATGGTGAAATTTGAAAACCTCCATGGAAAGGATGAATCGATGTAATATTGATGATCTTGCCACAGGTACCCTGTTTAATAAATTGTTTAGCCACGGCTTGAGACAAAAAAAAGACCGTTTTTACATTCAAATTCATGACATCGTCCCAGTCTTTCTCAGTAACCTCCAGTGCATCGGCCTTACGGGCGATTCCAGCATTATTAACTAAAATATCAACTCTCCCAAAATTGCGCAATACTTGATTTAAAATCCCGTGGATGGGTTCAATACTCATTAAGTTGGCAACAACCGGAAGAAAATGATGGTCTCGAGCCTCAATCTGCGCTTTAGTCTCAGGCATCTCGTGATTATCGATGCCAACAATATCGGCACCCGCTTCAGCAAGACCAATACATATTCCTTGCCCTAAACCGGTTCCAGCGCCGGTAACGAGCGCCACTTTTCCGTTTAGTTTAAACTCATCCAGTATCATGCTTACCCTCCGCATTAAAATATGCAGGTTATTACGGTAAAAACGGAATCGAAAAAATCGAACTTGAAAACCACTGCAGAACCAATGATTTTTGTATCCGCAATTTTAAACATCCAAAATCAACCGGTAATTATCAATAACGACAATCCCTTAGTGTAAGCCGTTTTTTAAAAAATCCTTTCACTGATCCCTACAAATCAAGATAAATTCTCTAGAAGCATGGAAAATCCTGCACATTATAGAAATAAATTTTAAAAAGTCTTGTTATGTCAAGCCCGGGGAAACTAATCCCATTTCAATATACTAAAATTACAGCCATCAACACCAAAGGCTCGTTCCCGATGTTCTCTACTGCGTGTCCCCCACCTCCGCCAGTGACCAATGCATCACCAATATTAACTTCCTTCCACTCATCCTCGTCTTTTACCCGGCCTTTTCCGGAAATGAAATAAAAAACTTCTTCTTCCTGCTCATGCTGGTGAAATCCGATCGAGCCTCCAACGGGGATGGTAATTTCCGCAAATAGCCTCGTTTTGCCTTTCAAATCACCTTGTTGAAAAAGGTTTTTGATTTGAATCTCGCCAATGCCACCCCGCATCTTCTCACGCAATTCAACGATCATTTCTTTTTTCTTTCTCAACATGAAAACCACTCCTTTTTAGATAAACTTTATAGCTGCTTTCCATTAAGTTGTTAACTTTCGTTTTTACTTTATATAAATATTAGCTGAATTCTGCTTGCCATAACCTCTAATATAAGAAAAAACTGCCTGAAAAGAAATTTTAATGGATGGGATATCTAATCAATAGATATTTTACCGATTTAAAATGACTCTTCGACAGTTTCAATTCCATAAATATTAATTTCTTTACAGAAACTCAATGTTTACTTATCTTTTTTCACACTTGATTTTAATTGGTTCCAAAACCCTTTACCACTGTTACTTTTGTCATCTCTTGGAGCCGTTTGGGCTTGATCCATCAGTTCAGAAATTTGACCCACAGTTAAGATTTTATAGGCCTCTTCTTTCGTGGCTTCCTGTAGTACTGGATTTTCCACCACTTTCTTTGGTTCTACGCTGGGCTTAACTTCAGGGAACCCACTAGGTTGCCTATGGACTGGAGCAACATTTGCAACCGATGACGGACGTTGTTCACCAAAACTGCGTCTGGACGCAGGCAAAGGATTGGAACGGTCCCACTCAACCAAATCATCACCGAAATTCGTTGAAACACGCCGATTAACCCGGTTTACAATTTCCGGACTCATTTCCTGAATCTTATTGCGCATTTCCTGTAAACGTCCGACTGGAACTTCTAGCCCTGCGAGCAATAAATGCAAAACCATCTTTCGTTGTAAGTTTTTATCGATATATAAACCTCTAAATAAAGTCGGGGTATTCGTTAATGTTTGACATTCCTGATATAAGAGTTCGACAGATTCGGCATTAACCCGATGGTTTTCCGGGCAAACCAAAAGCGCAGCCACACGGGTACTTTCTCCCTGAAAGCTATTTTCCGATAAAATACGCACGATCTCTTGACGACACAAGGTAGCTAGCTTAGTCGGATCATTACTTTCCGGGATTTCCAGTTCAATGCGCAAAGGAAGAAAACACCCGGGTGTATTCATTAGCCTAAAGAAATCTTCACGATCGAAAACAAACATACTGGATGGACGATTCGGGATTTGGTTCACTTCATCCAAAGTATTGACAATGGTTTCATTTGCCATCGGCCAAAATCCCAAAACTTGACGGTTACCGAATTTAACCCGTAAAAGTTCATTATCGATTAAATAAAGAGGAGTTGGACTGACATCGGTCAAAATATCCAAACCTTTTAGAGCGTTTTTGTGTTCTTCCAGGGATTCATTACCCATGGGGATCGTTGTCAAACAACCCGTTGTTATCCCCACCTGGCGCGCCAGCTCAATAACATCAGCAACAACACCGGTCCCGGTTCCTCCCCCTAAACAGGCAACCACGAAAATAAAGTCCACATCATGATAAAAATATTCTTGAATGGCTTTTTTAACTTTTTCGGCATCTCCGCGAATAGCTTCCTGACCAACTCTTGGGTCTTTTCCAGCCCCCAAACGGGAACCGATGCAGATGCGATATTCATTCGGAATCATCGTCAAAGCGGATAAATCCACTGGAGATGTATTTACGGCCAATACTTTATAGCCTTTCTGGGCAAACAAATCAGCTATTTTTCCGCCGCCTTGTCCACAACCGATAAACCCGAACTTAATTCCCTTATCTTTCATAATCAGGATACCTCCGTAAACTTGTCTATTCCGAAAATGAGATATTTTCCCATGTACAATTTGACTAAATTCGACAAAATCCTCTTTTTAAAGACTTTCTTCGTAAAAAATATTCATAGAACTTGAAATCAATGATAATATGTGCTACCAAAAATCTAATATCGGAGGTTTTTACCGTTTAGAAACCTATTTTTAACTGACACTTCCGGTGAACAAATCCAATAGTTTTTACAATTAATGATGTATCATCCGGTTCCAAAAAGAAGTAAAACAGGACCCGCATAACTTGGGTCCTGTCTTATAGTTTTTCAAGCTTGTAATCGTTTTTCTAAAGAGTCGAGTTCATTTGCAAGCTCTTTTGGTAATTTATCGCCGAATTTTTTGTAATGTTCACGAATGGAAGCTACTTCCTTAAGCCATTCTTCCTTGTTGACTTTTAGCAATTCTTTCATATCATCCTGGCTAACATCCAATCCACTCCGGTCAATTGCATCCTCAGTCGGCATAAACCCAATCGGGGTCTCGAGAGCCTTGCCTTCGCCGGAAACCCGCTCAAAAATCCATTTTAAAACCCGGCTATTTTCACCGTAACCCGGCCACAACCATTTGCCGTCAGCCGTTTTTCGGAACCAGTTTACATAGAAAATCTTCGGCAGTTTCGTCGCATCCGCCTGGGTTCCAATTTTTAGCCAATGTTTGAAATAATCGCCCATATGATAGCCACAGAATGGTAACATCGCAAAAGGATCACGTCTTACCTGCCCAATATTAGCCGATATTGCTGCAGCTGTTATCTCTGAGCCTACAATAGAACCTAAAAAGACACCATGAGACCAGCTAAAACTTTGATGCACAAGTGGAATTGTACTTGGACGACGACCGCCGAAAAGAATCGCCGAAATTGGCACTCCCTTCGGATCTTCCCACTCGGGAGCAATTGCCGGACATTGACGGGCCGGAGTGGTGAATCTGGCATTAGGATGAGCTGCCGGATCTTTGCTGCCTGGAGCCCAATCATTGCCTTTCCAATCAACCAAATGTTCGGGAGCTTCTTTACCGATACCCTCCCACCAAACATCTCCATCATCTGTTAATGCAACATTGGTGAAGATAGTATTCTTTTCAATGGTTTTCATGGCATTGATATTCGAATCGTCCGAAGTTCCAGGAGCCACACCAAAGAAACCCGCTTCAGGATTAATAGCATATAAACGGCCGTCCGGACCGAATTTCATCCAGCAAATATCGTCCCCAATTGTCTCAACTTTCCAACCGGGAATCGTAGGCACAAGCATAGCTAAATTGGTTTTTCCACAAGCGCTGGGGAAGGCAGCAGCTACATATTTTTTCTCCCCTTTGGGATTGGTAATCCCCAAAATCAACATATGCTCAGCAAGCCACCCCTCATCACGGGCCAATACCGAAGCAATCCGGAGCGCGAAACATTTTTTCCCGAGTAACGCATTGCCGCCATATCCGGAACCATAGGACCAAATTGTCCGCTCCTCTGGAAAGTGATTGATATATTTCTGTTCAATCGGGGCACAAGGCCAGGCTACATCTTTCTGTCCTTCTGCAAGAGGCGCCCCAATGGAATGCATGCATGTCACGAACTCTCCATCACCCAATGTATCAAGCACTTTTTGACCAATACGGGTCATAATTCTCATATTGATAACTACATAGGGGCTATCTGTAAGTTCAACACCAATTTTAGAAATCGGCGAACCAATCGGACCCATCGAAAAAGGAATCACATACATGGTCCGGCCTTTCATACAGCCGCGGTAAAGATCTGTCATGGTTTTTTTGAGTTCCACTGGATCAATCCAATTATTAGTGGGTCCAGCATCTTCTTGTTTTTCAGATGCGATATAGGTTCGATCTTCTACCCTTGCTACATCAGAAGGATGGCTACGAAAAAGAAAACAACCAGGGCGCTTATCATTAGCCAACGGGATTGCAGCCCCTGCTTTTACCATTTCTTGCAGTAAACGATCATTTTCTTCCTGGGAGCCATTACACCAATAAATTTGTTCAGGCTGGCATAAATCGGCCATTTCCTGGACCCATTTTTGTAACGCCTTATTCATAGAGTTCCTCCTTCTTCACTATCAGTTCTGTGA